>DASQYN010000279.1:0-9579 GCA_035639215.1 Burkholderiales bacterium | reverse complement strand
AGGCAAGGGTGCCAGCGTCCTCGACATGTCGGGTCTGGCCCAGAAGTACGGCGCAGTCATGTCCCACGTCCAGGTCGCGGCGCGGCCGGAAGAGATCCGAGCGACCCGCCTCGACACCGGCGGCGCCCACCTCGTGCTCGGCTGCGACCTGGTGGTCACCGCTAGCGCCGACGCCCTCGCGAAGATGGCGCCGTCCGCCACGCGGGCGCTCGTCAACGCAAGCGTCACGCCCACCGCCGACTTCGTTCGCAACCCCAACTGGCGTCTGCCGGGCAGCGACTTGCAAAGCGACATCATCGAGGCGTGCGGCGAAGCGCGGGCTTGGTTCATGCCGGCGACCGAGCTCGCCGCCGCGCTGATGGGCGATGCCATCGCGACCAACATGTTCATGCTCGGCTACGCCTATCAGAAAGGCTGGCTGCCGCTTTCCGGCGAGGCGCTGGAGCGTGCGATCGAGCTGAACGGCGTTGCGGTCGAGTTCAACAAGAAGAGCTTCGCCTGGGGACGCCACGCCGCCGTGGACCTGGAGCGAGTCCGGCGAGCCGCGCTGCCTGCAGCAGTGATCCCGATGCAAGAGCGCTTCTCGCGGAACCTGGACGAGCTGCTCGAGCGCCGGGTGAAGGATCTGACTGACTACCAGAACGCCGCCTACGCGCGGCGCTACAGCAGCCTGGTCGAGCGCGTGCGCCGTACCGAAAGCGAACGGGCGGGCGCGGGCTCGAGCAAGCTCACCGAAGCGGTGGCGCGCAGCTATCATCGCCTGCTTGCCTACAAGGACGAATACGAGGTAGCGCGCCTGCACGCTGACGGCGCGCTCGAGAGGAAAATCGCCGGAATGTTCGAAGGCGACTACCAAGTCGCCTTTCATCTCGCGCCGCCGCTCTTTGCAAGGCGAGACCCGCTCACCGGCGAGCCGCGCAAGATGCGCTTCGGCGCTTGGGTGCGGCCGTTGTTCCGGCTGCTCAGGCATCTGAAAGGGTTGCGCGGCACGCCCCTGGACCCGTTTGGCTATACCGCGGAACGTCGCATGGAGCGCTCGCTCATCGCGGAATACGAGCAGTCGGTGGAAGAGCTGCTCGATGGGCTCTCGGCACAAAACCATGCTCTCGCGGTGCAGATTGCGTCGCTTCCCGACGAAATGCGCGGCTTCGGCTACATCAAGCAGCGCAACGTCGTTGCGGCGCGCGAGAAGCGTTTGCAGCTTCTCGCGCAGTGGCGCTCCCCGCAAGCGCAGCGCGTCGCCGCCTAGACTTTGAGCAGGAAGGGATTGAAGTTGGTGCCGCGGTCGTAGTAGTCCTCTTGCTCGGCACGCTTCAAGAACCCGACGACCCGGTAGGTGACCGGCGTCATGACGATCTCCCAGCTCGTCTTCAGCAGGTACTGGGCGATCGTGATCTTCACGAGGTCCGCCGTCGCCCAGATGCCATAGAAGGCGATGACGTAGAACAGCGACGAGTCGACGAGCTCGCCGACCAGCGTCGAGCCGATGGTGCGCGTCCAGAGCCAGCGACCCTGGGTCCAGAGCTTCATCTTGGCGAGCACGTAGCTGTTGGAGAAGCTGCCTGCCCAGAAGGCGATCATCGAGCCGGCGGCGATGCGCCAGCTGTTGCCGAACACGCCTTCGAGATGGCTCTGATAGGCACCCATGAACTGGGTACGCGCCGGGGGCAGGCTGATCACCACCCAGGCCATCAAGGAAGCGAAGGCGAGCGCGCCGAAGCCGGCCCACACGACTCGCCGGTCGCGGCCGTAGCCGTAGACCTCCGTCAGGATGTCGCCGAAGATGTACGAGATCGGGAAGAAGAGCACGCCGGCGCCGAAGGTGGTCTCGCCCAGCACCGGCAATGAGACCGTCGCCTGCTTCGCTGCGCCGATAAAGTTCGAGCACAGCAGCACCGTGACGAACGCCGCCATCACGAAGTCGTAATAGCGGTAGCTGCGCGCCGGGGTCACAGCTTCGGCTGGTAGCCCGACAGCTCGGCCTCGAGCGGCACGCCCATCGCGTCGAGCATCCGACCCACCATCGCGTAGAACGCGGCGACGAGCGCGATCTCGACGTAATCGCGGCTGTCGAAGTGGCGCATCGCCTCGGCGTGCACCTCGTCGGTGACACGGCAGGCGGTCACCGCCTCAGCGAGCCCGAGCGCCGCCTTCTCCCGCGCATCGAACTCGCGCGAATTGCGCCAGGAGGAGAGCGCGCCGATCTGCGCCTCGCGCACGCCGGCCTTGCGCGCCATGGCGAGATGCTGCGCCCATTCGTATTCCGAGCGGATCAGCTGTGCGCCGCGCAGGATGACGAGCTCGCGCAGGCCGCGCGGCGTGCGCGTGTCGTGACGCAGGACCCTCGAAAACTCCGTCCACACGGCGACGAGCGGCGGATGATTCGCTAGCGCGCGGTACAGATTGGGCGGCGTGCCCCAGAGCTCTTCGAGTCTTTTCTTGAGGGCGGGCTCGAAATCCGCCAGGGGAACCCGTGGCATAGGCGGCGCATCTTACAATCTATTCTCGACGGAGGCGCCATGGCCGACCTTTGGGACAATCCGATCCAGACCGACGGCTTCGAGTTCGTCGAATACGCTGCGCCCGACCCAAAGGCACTCGGCGCGCTGTTCGAGCGGATGGGCTTGCGTGCCGTGGCGCGCCACCGCCGCAAGGACGTGCTGCTCTACAAGCAGGGCGGCGTCAATTTCATTCTCAACGCGGAGCCGCGCTCGTTCGCGCAGAACTTCGCGCGCCGGCATGGCCCGAGCGTCTGCGCCATGGCGTTTCGCGTGAAGGACGCCGCGGCAGCCTACGAGAAGCTCGTGCAGGCGGGCGCGTGGGGCGTCGAAGCGCATTCCGGGCCCGGCGAGCTGAACATTCCCGCCATCAAGGGCATCGGCGACTCCCTCATCTACCTCGTCGATCGCTATCCGGAGAATGCGTACGGCAACAGCATCTATGACGTCGACTTCCGTCCGCTCCCCGGGTTCGAAGCGTTCTGGCGCCGCGAGGCTGTGGCGCCACACGGCGCCGGCCTCGTCCACGTGGATCATCTCACCCATAACGTGCACCGCGGCCGGATGCAGGAATGGGCCGAGTTCTACGAGCGGCTGTTCAACTTCCGCGAGATCCGCTATTTCGACATCGAAGGCAAGCTGACCGGCCTCAAGTCGAGGGCCATGACCAGCCCCTGCGGCCGCATCCGCATCCCGATCAACGAGTCGGCCGACGACCGCTCGCAGATCGAGGAGTACCTCGACCAGTATCACGGCGAGGGCATCCAGCACATTGCGCTTGACACGCGCGACATCTGCCGGACGGTCGACGCGCTGCGCTCGAGCGGCGTCGAGCTCCTCGATACGCCAGACACGTACTACGAGCTCGTCGAGCAGCGCCTGCCCGGCCACGGCGAGCCGCTCGAAGAGCTGCGCAAGCGCCGCATCCTGATCGACGGCAGCCCCGGCGGGGGCAAGCTGCTGCAGATCTTCACCAAGGCGATGATCGGTCCGATCTTCTTCGAGATCATCCAGAGGAAGGGCGACGACGGCTTCGGCGAGGGCAATTTCCGGGCGCTCTTCGAATCGATGGAGCTCGACCAGGTGCGCCGCGGCGTGCTCAAGCCCGCCGCATGAGTTAGGCTAGCGCATGCCCATCGCTCACCAGACCGGCCGGGTCCGCTCCGGCGACATCGACATCTTCTATCGCCGCCTCGGCACGCCGGGACGCACCCCGCTGCTCATCGTGCACGGGCTTTCCTACTTCTCCTTCGACTGGCTGCCCGTGGCACAGGCGCTCGGCGCTGAGCGCGAAGTGATCGCGATGGACATGCGCGGCTTCGGCGACTCGGGCTGGAGCCCGGGGAAAGACTACTCGGTGCCTGCCATGGCGGGCGACATCGTGCGGGTTCTCGAGGACGCGGCGTGGCAACGCGCGGTGCTGGTCGGCCATTCGATGGGCGGACGCAGCACGACCTACGTGGCGGCCAAGCAAGCCGGGCGCGTCGCCGGCCTTGCGCTCGTCGATTTCACGCCGGAAAACGCGCCTGCCGGCGGCCGGCGCGTCACGCAGATCGTCGCCGGCACGCCCGAGCGCTTTAGCTCGATAGACGAAGCGATGCAGTACTTCAACCAGTCGAACCGCGAGCGCTTCGAGGCCTACCTCAGGCCCGTGCCCGGCGGCTTCTCGATCAAGCGCGATACGTACTTCCGCGACCAGTTTCGCCGCGTTCTCGAGACCGGCGAGCGACCCAAGCTCGGCGTCGACATGTGGCAGCTGATCGGCGAGGTGCGCTGCCCGGTCCTTTCCCTGCGCGGCACTCGCTCCGACATGTACGCGCCGGAGACGAAGCAGAAGATGCGCGCCGCGAATCCGCGCGTCGTTATCGCCGAAGTCGACGCGGGGCACAACATCGCGGGCGAGAATCCGCAGGGCTTCTTCGCCGCGCTGCAACCCTTCCTCGCCTCGCTGGAGGAGAAGAGCCATGCACACTAGGGGCGTCGACCACCTCGCGATCGTCGCCGACGACATGCCGACGGCGATGGACTTCTATACCCGCGTGATGGGGTTCCGGCTCGTCCATGTGCGCCGCGTGCCCTACGAGCGAGATCGCGGCCAGCCGCCCTACGACAATTTGCGCCACTACTTCTTCGACATGGGCAACGACTCCCTCTTCGCGATTTTCGAATATCCGAAGGGCCTGCCGCGCCAGAACCGCGACCATGTCGGGGGCATGCAGCATGTCGCGTTCCATGTCCGCCCGCACAAGTTCGATGCGCTAATCGAGCGCGTCAGGGCGAGCGGCGTGGAGGTGATCGGGCCGGTGCCGCTCGGCGGACGCTTCTGGTCGGCCTACCTCTACGACCCATTCGGCATCCGTCTGGAGTTCGCGACCGACCGAAGCGGCGTCGAGCAGGGCGTGGTCGAGTCGGTGCTGCAGACCGAGGAAGAGGCGCGCGGCGAGCTCGAGACGCTTTTCTCCGACCCCGCAGAGGTGGAGAAGTGGCTCTTGCGCATGCCCCTCAAGAAAGCAGCGGCTACCGCTGAGTGATCCTCGTCACCGGCGGGCTGGGGTACATCGGCTCGCACACCTGCGTCGTCCTCGCCGAGGCCGGGCATGACCTGCTCATCGTCGACAACCTCGTCAACTCGCGGCTCGCGGCGCTGGCGCGAATTCGCGAGCTGGCGCCCGGGCGGCGCATCGATTTCGAGCGCATCGATCTCCTCGACCGCGCCGCGCTCGACTCGGTGTTTTCCTCGCGCATAGACGCCGTCGTGCACTTCGCCGGCCTGAAGGCGGTCGGCGAATCGGTCGAGAAGCCGCTCCTCTACTACGGAAACAATGTGGGCGGCAGCGTGGCGCTCCTCGAAGCCATGCAAGCGCACGGCGTACGCCACATCGTCTTTAGCTCCTCGGCGACCGTCTACGGAGAGCCCGAGCGCCTGCCCCTGACCGAAGACCATCGCCTGCGGCCCACCAACCCGTACGGCAAGACCAAACTCGTCATCGAGCACATCCTTGCCGACGAGGCCGCCGCGGATGACGGTTTCCACTACGCGGCGTTACGCTATTTCAATCCGGCCGGTGCGCACCCCTCGGGGCGCATCGGCGAGGATCCGCGCGGCGTGCCGAATAACCTCTTCCCCTATATTTCCCAGGTGGCCGTCGGCCAGCGCGCCGTCCTGCGGGTCTGGGGCGGGAACTATCCGACCGCAGACGGCACCGGCGTGCGCGATTACATCCACGTGATGGACTTGGCGCGCGGCCATGTGGCGGCCCTCGATTACCTGGCGACGCGAAAGCGCTCGATCACCGTTAATCTGGGAACCGGGCGCGGCTACTCGGTGCTCGAGAGCGTTCGCGCTTTCGAACGCGCTTGCGGGAAGCCGATCGCGCTCGAGATGCATCCTCGGCGGCCGGGGGACGTCGCCGCCTGCTATGCCGACGCTTCGGCCGCCGCGCGCGAGCTCGGGTGGCGGGCGCAGCTCGGCCTCGAAGAGATGTGCCGCGACGCCTGGCGCTGGCAGTCGGCCAACCCGGACGGTTTCGTATAATGAGATTTGGGAGGAGGCCCATGAAGCCGAGTGTGTTCGTCGCGGCGCTCGCCGCATGCCTCACCGCAGGCGCTGTGCAGGCGCAGGATAAGTTCGAAGTCAAGGTGGCCGAGTTCGTCGGGCCGCAGCATTTCATGACGCAGTGGCTCGTGAACTGGGGCGAGAAGCTGGAAAAGGCATCGAACGGGCGGCTCGTCTTCAAGCACTTTCCGGGCGCACAGATGGGCCCGGCGCCCGCGCACTATGATCTCGTGCGTACCGGCCAGGCAGACGTCGCCTGGTTCCTGCACGGCGGCACGCCCGGACGCTTCCCGCTGACGGAGCTGATCTCGCTTCCGTACATGGTCGGCAGCGCGGAGATCGGCACCAAGACGCTCAACGACCATGAGCTGCGCTCGAAGTACCTCGATCGCGAGCACCGTGGCGTGCATGTCCTGCTCCTTCTCACCCACCAGCCCGGAAATATTCACACTACGCGAAAGGCGGTGCGCACGACCGAGGACCTGAAGGGCCTGCGGATTCGCTTCGCCGCGCCGACCATCCGCGACTTCGTCGCGGCGCTGGGCGGCACGCCGGTCGGAGTGGCGCCGCCCGACCAGCTGGAGATGCTGCAGAAGGGCACCTTGGACGGCGTGTTCATCGACTACGGCGGCGCCGGCATCGCGTTCAAGATGGGCGGCACCCTCAAGTACACCACGGAGATGTATTCGTACGTTTCGTCGTTCGGCGTGGCGATGAACCCGGACTTCTACGACCGGCTGCCGGCGGACCTGAGGAAGCTCGTCGACCAGTCGGTGCTCGGCGTGGAGAAGGAGGTCGGCGAAGGCTGGGACGCGCTCGACGCGGTGGGCAAGAAGCTGCTTATCGAGGGCGGCGACGAGCCGATCCGGCTCGCCGCGGCCGAGGACGCGAAGTTCCGCAAGATCGGCGAGCAGGTGGTCGAAGCGAAGCTGAAGGAGCTTGAGGAGAAGAAGCTGCCCGCCCGGCAGGTCTACCAGATGATGAAGACGCTCTCGGAGAAGAACGCCAGGACGTCGAAGAACTTCTGGACCGAGCGGTAAAGCTCGCCGCGAAGATCTTCGGCGCGATAGCCGCGGCGTTCCTTGCGGCGATGATGCTGCTCACCGTCGCCGATGTCGCCCTGCGCGCGCTTTTCAACAAGCCGATCAACGGCACCTACGAGCTGATCGAGCTGGGGCTTGCCTGCGCGGTGTTCATCGCGCTGCCTGCCGTGTTCCTGCGCGACGAGCACCTCGTCATGGACGTGGTCGACAGCCTGGCGCCCGCCCGAGTCGTGCGAGCGCTCGATCTCTTCGGCGCGCTGTGCTCCCTCCTCGTCCTCGCGCTGATGTTCTGGCAAATGGTGCCGCTCGCGCGCGACATGCAGGAGTTCGGGGATGTCACGGCCGACCTGTCCATCCCCAAGATCGTGTACTGGGTACCGGTGCTCCTGGGCGTGGGCGCCTCGGCGCTCGCCACGCTGGTATTCCTAGCGCGCTTCGGACTCAGGCGTTGACAAACCTCGAGATCGGTCTCGCGGGCGTAATCGCGCTGCTTGCAGCGATGTTCGTGCGCGTACCGATCGCGGTCTCGCTCGCCTTGGTCGGCACTTGCGGCTACGCGGCGATCGACGGCTGGCACAAGGCGCTCGCCGTGGTCGCCTCGGTACCGTTCGAGCTCGCGAGCGCTTACTCGCTTTCGGTGGTACCACTCTTCATCTTGATGGGCGCAGTCGCATCACGCGCTCAGATGTCGCGCGAGCTCTTCGACGCGGCGAACGCCGTGTTTTCCGGCTTCCGCGGCGCGCTCGCGAGCGCGACCGTAGGCGCATGCGCGGCGTTCGGTGCGATTTGCGGCTCGTCGATCGCCACGGCAGCGACGTTCTCCAAGGTCGCGATCCCGGAGATGCGGCGGCACGGGTACGCCGACACGGTGGCGGCGGGCTCGGTCGCCGCGGCCGGTACGCTGGGCATCCTCATCCCGCCGTCGGTGATCCTGGCGGTGTATTCCCTCGTCGCCGAACAGTCGCTCGCCAAGCTTTTCGCGGCGGCGCTGATTCCCGGGCTGGTGCTGGCGGCCCTTTATGTCGTCGGAGTGGTCATCACGGCGCGCCTGCGGCCGCAATGGATGCCGCGGGTTCCGGGCATGACGCTGCGCGCCCGGCTCGCAGCCGCGCGCGGCATGTGGAAGCTCGCGCTGCTCTTCTTCTTCGCCGTGGTCGGCATCTATCTCGGCTGGTTCTCGCCCACGGAAGGCGCCGCGATCAGCGCCTTTGCCGCGATCCTGATCGGCTTCGCCACGCGCAGCCTCAAGTGGCAGGCGCTCGCCGACGCCTTCCTGGAGTCGGTCTTTTCCACGGCGATGCTCTTCTTCATCATTGTCGGTGCGTTCATCTTCTCGCGCTTCGTCGTGCTGACGCGTCTGCCGAACGAGCTCGTGGCCTGGGTCAATCATGCGGACCTCTCCCCATCCGCGATCGTGCTGTGCGTCATCGCGCTGTACGTGATCCTCGGCACTGCACTCGAAGAAGTGAGCACGATCCTCATCACCGTCCCGGTCGTACTGCCGCTCATGACGCACATCGGCTACGATGGCATCTGGTTCGGCATTTTCGTCACCGTCATGGCCACCATCGGCCTTATCAGTCCCCCGGTAGGGCTCACGGTGTTCGTCATTCAGGCGCAGAATCCGGACATTCCGGCCGCCAAGATCTACCTCGGCACGCTGCCGTTCCTCGTGGCGGACCTGGTCCTCGTGGCGCTGCTCGTCAGCTTCCCCGCGTTGGCGCTCTGGCTGCCGTCCGTACTGAAGGTCTGATCATGGCGCAGCACGAGCTCAGTCATCAGAGCGGCTTCGGCAACACCTTCTCCAGCGAGGCGGCGAACGGCGCCTTGCCGGTGGGACAGAATTCGCCGCAGCGCGTGCCGAAGGGCCTTTATGCCGAGGTGCTGTCGGGCACGGCCTTCACGGCACCGCGGGCGGAAAACCAGAGCACGTGGCTTTACAAGCTGAGACCCTCGGCGATGCACCGGCCTTACCGTCGCGCGTTGCAGCGGCTGGTGCGCTCGGGACCCTTCGCCGAGGTCGAGACGGCACCCAACCGCCTGCGTTGGGATCCGTTCCCCGTGCCGACGAAACCGACCGATTTCGTCGACGGCCTCGCGACGCTCGCCGGGTCCGGCGACCCCGGCATGCAGGCCGGGCTGGCGGTGCATCTTTACCGTACAAACCAGTCGATGCGCGATCGCTACTTCTATTGCGCGGACGGTGAGCTGATGTTCGTGCCGCAGGAAGGCGCGCTGCTTCTCTTCACCGAACTCGGCCGCATATCGCTCGCGCCGGGGGAAATCGCCGTCGTGCCGCGCGGCATGAAGTTCCAGGTGACGCTCGCAGGGCGCTCGGCGCGCGGCTACCTGTGCGAGAACTACGGCTCGCACTTCCGCCTGCCCGAGCTCGGCCCGATCGGGTCGCACGGCCTCGCGCAGAAGCGCGACTTCCTCTACCCGGCCGCCGCGTTCGAGGACAAGCCGGGGAAGTGCCAGCTCG
>DASQYN010000278.1:0-2125 GCA_035639215.1 Burkholderiales bacterium | reverse complement strand
CCGGAGGCGACGCCGAGGTGGGCAAAGCCTTCGCCGCGCTGCCTTTCGACCATCTCGTCTTCACCGGCTCCACCGAAGTCGGGCGCTCCGTGATGCGCGCCGCGGCGGCGAACCTCGTGCCCGTCACCCTCGAGCTCGGCGGCAAGTCGCCGGCCATCGTTTCGCGCTCCGCCGACCTCGACGAGGCGGCGCTGCGAATCGTGCACGGCAAGGTGTTCAACTGCGGCCAGATCTGCGTGTCGCCCGACTATGCGCTCGTTCCGCGCGAGCTCGAGGCCGCCTTCGTGAATGCCGCGCGCTCGGCATTCGCGCGCCTGGCGCCTCGCCCGGCGGGCGATCCTGACTACACGAGCATCGTCTCGGATCGCCATGCGTCGCGGCTGCAGGCCCTGCTCGATGACGCACGCGCCAGGGGCGCAAGCGTGCTCGCATGCGGAGAGAGCTCCGATCCCCGCCGCCTGCCGCTGCACCTCGTGAGCCGAATCACCGACGGCATGCGAATCGCGCGCGAGGAGATCTTCGGCCCGCTGCTGCCGGTGCTGCCTTACGAGCGCATCGAGGAGGCTGCCGCGTACGTCGCGGCGCGGCCGCGGCCGCTCGCCCTGTACTACTTCGGACGCGACGCCGAAGAGGCCGCGGCGATCCGGCATCAGACGCACTCGGGCGGCGTCACTCTCAACGACTGGGGCTGGCACGTCTTCCAGCACGACCTGCCCTTCGGCGGCATCGGCGCTTCCGGCATGGGCAGCTACCACGGCGAGGAGGGCTTCCGCGCGCTCTCCCACGCACGCTCGGTCTTCAGCGAGCGGCGCTTCTTCCCGGTGCGCCTTTTCTACCCGCCCTACGGGCGCCTAGTGCAGCGCCTCGTGCTGCGATTCTTCCTCGGGCGCCGGGCTTAGCGAGTACGTCGCGCGTCGCTGCTCGAGGCGGTCGAGCGGGCTCTTCACCCCGCGCGCTCCCCGGTTCATGACGTGCGTGTAGATCATCGTCGTCGACACGTCGGCATGGCCGAGCAACTCCTGCACCGTACGGATGTCGTGCCCTGCCTCCAGCAGGTGCGTGGCGAACGAGTGCCGCAAGGTATGGCAGCTAACCGGCTTGACGATCGCGGCACGCCGCGCCGCGCGGCTGACGATGCGAGACAGCGTGTCGGGATGCAGATGGTGGCGCCGGATGACGCCGCTCTCCGGATCCGCCGAGCGATTCGCAGAAGGAAAGACGAACTGCCAGCCCCATTCGCGCGAGGCGCGCGGGTACTTGCGCTCGAGAGCGTGCGGCAGCCATACCTCGCCGTAGCCGGCTGCAAGGTCCCGTTGGTGCAGCGCGCGCACGCGGCCGAGATGCTCCTGGAGCGGCTGCACGAGCTGCTCCGGCAGCATCGTCGCGCGGTCCTTCGCGCCTTTGCCGTCCCTCACGACGATCTGCCGATAGGCGAAGTCGATATCCTTCACGCGCAGCGTCAAGCACTCGATCTGGCGCAAGCCCGCGCCGTAAAGCAACCCCGCCATCAGCCGCCCCATCCCGTCCGTGTGCTCGAGGACGCGCCGCACCTCGCCCGGCGTCAGTACGGTCGGCAGGCGAACCGGGCGCTGCGCGCGCACCAGCGCGGCGAGCCACGGCAGGTCGACCCCAAGCACGCGCTTGTACAGAAAGAGCAGCGCCGCCAGCGCCTGGTTCTGCGTCGCCGCCGCGACATTGCGCTCCGTCGCGAGCCAGCTCAGGAACGCAGACACCTCCGCCCCACCCATCTCCGCCGGATAGCGCTTGCCATGGAAAAAGATGAACCAGCGGATCCAGTACCAGTACGCCTTTTCCGTCCGCCGGCTGTAGTGCCGCTCCCGTATCGCCGCCCGGAAGCGCTCGATCAGCTTCCTTCTCCCTTTGTCCGGCCCCACGCGCCCTTCCCCAGCCCGATCAGCAGCTTGATCCATTTCCTTCTGAATAACGCGCCCCGAGAAACCTCACTAACCACACAACGCCTTGATTGCGAACAGGTTGACTGCGCCTCCTCCCCGCCCACAGCTATGATGAACGGCACTTCTTCTGACTATTGGAAGTTAGGTGCCACCATGACGCATCCGGTGATTTTGGGCGTCCTTCTGATGTGCTTAGCAGGATTCAGCTA
>DASQYN010000277.1:0-4818 GCA_035639215.1 Burkholderiales bacterium | reverse complement strand
CTCGTTCAACTACCATATCCATGCACGAAAAGGCTTCGAGCGGCTCGTGCAGACCGTCCAGGCTTGTGAATGCTACGAGTTCGTCTACGGCGATCTCGAAAGCGCGATGCAGGTTTTCGACCGACTGTCCCGCGGGCAATGAACGCAGCCGCCGGCTCTCCCGTCGTCCAGGCGTTGCGCAACCCGCCGTCCGTGCTGTCCTGGACGGCGTGGCAGTGGGAAATGCTGGTGCGGCAGGCCTACAGCGCCGACCTCCTGTCGCGAATTGCCGCGCTGCTCGAGGAGCTCCAGCTGCTGGAGCGCGTGCCCACCGCGCCGCGCGCTCGCCTGATCGCCGCGCAACGGCTCGCGCAGGCGCAGGCCCAGGAGGTCCACCGCGAGGTCAGCCAGATCATGAAAGCGCTGGCGCGAACCGGCGTGGATGTCGTCCTTCTCAAAGGCGCCGCTTATCTTTTTGCCCGGCTCCCCGCCGCGCACGGCCGCGTGTTCTCGGATGTAGATATCCTGGTTCCGAAGGACGCGCTTGCTGAAGTCGAGGCGGCGCTGATGCTCCATGGCTGGGCAAGCAGCCATCTCGAGCCTTACGACCAGCGCTATTACCGGCAGTGGATGCACGAGCTGCCGCCGCTGCAACACGTGGCGCGCGCGACGGTGCTCGACGTGCACCATTCCATTGCCCCGCCGACGGGGAGGCTGAAGCCGGATTCGAACAAGCTGCTCGCCTCGGCGGTGCCAGTTCCAGGACATCCCAAGCTGAAAGTCCTGGCGCCCGCCGACATGGTCCTACACAGCGCGGCGCACCTTTTCCTGAACGAAGAGCTGAGTCACGGTCTGCGCGACCTCGTGGACATCGACGCGCTCTTGCGCCATTTCGGCGCTGCCGATGAGTTTTGGACGAACCTGCACGAGCGGGCGGCCGAGCTCGACCTCGAAGCCCCGCTCGCTTACGCGCTTCGCTATACGGCGGGAATATTGGGCACGCCCGTTCCTTCGGAGGCCGGGAGCGCCGCCCGTCTTGCGGCCTGGCGCTGGACGTTGCTGGACGCGCTTTACCTTCGCGCCCTGCGACCGCACCATCCCGAAGCTGAAGATTCCTTCACGCCGCTTGCCCGACAGGCGCTCTTCGTCCGCGGACACTGGCTGCGCATGCCGCCTTGGCTGCTCGCCTGGCATCTGGCAGTGAAGAGCATGCGCCGGGCAAAGCCGCCGCTCTCGCAGCAGGGCGCACGCTGAGCGCTGCCTCAAACCCCGAGGAAGAGACGCCCGACGCCGCGATCGTGCAGAAGCGAGACCGCGCTTCCGACCCACTGGATTCGTCCGGAGACGAGCACGCAGCCGCGGTCGGCGAATCCGAGACCTTGACGTACGTTCTGCTCGACCAGGAGGATCGATTTTCCTTCCCGCTGAAACTCTCCTAGCATCGCGAACACGCTGTCAATTGCGCGCGGCTCGAGGCCAATCGACGGTTCATCGACGAGCAGGAGCAGGGGATCCATCATCAGCGCGCGCAGGATCTCCAGAATGCGGCGCTCGCCGCCCGAGAGGGTGCGCGCCGGCTCGTGGCGCCGCGCGGCGAGGGCCGCATGGCGCTCGAGGATGCGCTCGGTGGCGCGTGCGGCCTGGGCGCTGCTTTGCATGAGGTAGCCGCCGAGCCGGAGGTTGTGCTCCACGCTGAGGTCGGGAAAGATCGAGCTCTCCTGGAGCACGAAGGCGACGCCCGCCTCTTTCAGCTTGCCTTGGGGCGGCAGGCGGGTGATGTCGCGGCCTTCGACCAGAATGCGGCCGCGATGAATGTCGGCGAAGCCGTAAACGGCGTTCAGCACGGTCGACTTGCCGGCCCCGTTCGGCCCGACGAGACAAAGCGATTCGCCCGCGCAGAGCTGGAGATCGATGCCGTGCAGCACCTCCGTCTCGCCGTAGCCGGCGACCAGCCCTTCGATCGCGAGGCGCACTCAGGCGGTACCCAGGTAGGCCTCGAGCACCCGGGGGTCGGCGCGGATCTCATCCGGCGTCCCCGAGGCAAGGAGCCGGCCGCGGGCAAGGCAATGGATCTGCTGCGCCAGCTCCATGACCGCGCGCATGTTGTGCTCGATGACGAGGAGGGTGAGGCCGCGCGTGCGATTGACGAGCTGCAGGCGCTCGACCATGGACTGGACGAGCGCTGGATTGACGCCGGCCGTCGGCTCGTCGAGAAGCAGCATTTTCGGCTCGCTCATGAGCGCCATGGCGAGCTCGAGCAGCTTGCGTTCACCGTACGAGAGCTTGCCCGCGGCGGCGGCGTCCCTGCCCTCGAGTCCGACGAATTGCAGCAGCTCGTGCGCCTTGCGAGCCGCCGCGGCGCCCGGGCGCCCGAGCATGGCGCCGAGCGTCTCGCCGGCCTGCGCGGCGCTGATCTCCAGGTTCTGCAGGCACGTCAGGCCGCCGTAGACGTGCGCCTGCTGGAACGTCCGCACCAGCCCGAGGCGGGCGATCCCGGCCGTGTCGAGCTTTCGCAGATCGCGGCCCGCGAAGCTGAGCGTGCCGCTGTCCGGACGCACCTGCGCGGTCAGGCAGTTGAACAGCGTGGTCTTCCCCGAGCCGTTTGGGCCGATGAGACCGACGATCGCGCCCTCCGGCACATCGAAGCTCAGCGCATCGTTCGCCACCACCCCGCCGAAGGACTTGCTGAGCGCCCGGACCTGGAGAAGGGCCGGCGCTTCGCCGGGCATCACAGCGCCGGCCAGGGCAGCGCAGGCCGGGCAGCCTCGTAGGCGCGAGCCACGCGCAGCACGCCGGCGTCGTCGAAGCGCGGTCCGACGATCTGCAGCCCCACGGGCAGACCGGTCGGGGTCAGGCCGCAGCACAGGGAGACGGCGGGCTGCTCCGACAGGTTGAACGGGAAGCAGAACGGGTTGTGGCGGGTTCCGCCCGGCGGCCAAGGCAGCTCCGCGGCGTACGGCTCCATGGCCATGGTGGGCGAGAGGACGTAGTCGTAGGCGGCGCAGGCGGCGAGCACGCGTCGCCGCGCGTGGTTGTTGGCCACGGTGGAGCGCATCAGCTCAGCGGCGGACATGTTTTCGCCGCGCACGCACCATTCGCGGATCTCGGGCAGCAAAGCCGCCTGCTGCTCGGCCCCGAGAAGCGAGAAGTCGCAGCTCGCATAGGCTTGCACCATCCGATCGAAATCCGGCTCCGGATCCTCGGCGAAGATCGCCGCCATGGGCTCGACATGGGCGCCGAGGTCTTCCAGGACGGTCGCCGCCGCCTCCACGCGCGCCCGCACCTCGGGCTGCACCTTCAGGCCGAAGCCGATGTCGGTGAGAAGGCCAAAGCGCGTTCCCCGCACTTCCACGTCGGCGTCGGGAACGTAGTCCTCCGGCCGCCAGGGAAGCGCGGTGTAGTCGATCGGATCGGGGCGGCTGATCGCGTTCAGGAGAAGCGCCGCGTCGCCCACGCTCCTCGCCATGGGTCCGGCCACGAGCGCCGGCCAGGGCTCGGCGAGCGGCACGCGGCCATAGCTCGGCTTGAATCCGACGATGCCGCAGAAGGCGGCCGGGATGCGCACCGACCCGCCGATGTCGGAGCCGACCGCAAGCGGCCCGAAGCCGGCCGCGAGCGCCGCGCCGGCACCCGAGCTCGACCCGCCGGAGTTGCGCTCGAGGTTCCAGGGATTGCGCGTCACCCCGTGCAGCGTGCTCACGCCGGAAGCGATGACCCCGAGGTCCGGCATGGTCGTCTTGCCGAGGATCACGGCGCCGGCTTCGCGCAGGCGCGCCGTGGCCGGGGAATCGCGCTCGGCGGGGGGCTGGTCGGCCAACGCCCTCGTGCCTTGCGGGCTGGGCATTCCGGCAACGAATACGCTGTCCTTCAGCGTCACCGGCACTCCGTCCAGCGGGCCGCGCGGGTGCCTGGCGTGCCACCGGGCTTCCGACGCGCGCGCCGCGGCGAGCGCCGCGTCGGCCGCGACGTAGAAAAGCGCGTTGACCCGCGGATTCAGCGCTGTAATGCGCTCGAGCACCGCCCGCGTGGCGTCGATCGGCGAGAGCTCGCCCAGGCGGTAGAGCCGGGCAAGCTCGTGCGCGCCCAGGTAGCAGAGACGGTCGATCGGCTCGCGGAGCACGGTCAGCTGGGCTGCGCGGGCAGCAGGTAGGTATCGAGCGTCTCGACGCTCACGGCAAGCCCCTCGCCATTGCGCCGCGCCCGCTCCTCGGGGATAAGCTCGCCTTCCAGGAAGTAGATCCGGTTGAGGTACGGCTCCGCATGGCTCGCGTCCGCGTTCGGCATCGAGCGCACGCCCGGCGGCGGCTCGTAATAGAGGCGCGCATCCATGCGCTTCGCTTCCTCGGTGTTGCTGCTGAGGTCGGGCGCGACGCCGAGGAAGCCGTCGCGCCGCGCCTTCTGCATGAGCAGGAGAAAGAGCGTCGGCCCGTACCCGTCGGACACCAGGTCCACGCACTCGAAGTAGCGCCGCTCCGCGAGGTAGCCGGCGACGCCGACCAGCTCGTCGCGCGCCCGGTCGAGAAGGTAGAGATAGCGCCACGGCCCATCGACGGCCTCCCCCAGAGCGAGTTGATCGATGCGGAGCTCGAGCGGCATCAGGCGAGCCCTCGCGGAACTTTCTTATGAAAGAGCATCTGCGCGCAAGATTGGTTCTTTATAACCCTTGCCGCGCCGCGCCGCGGTTGGGTACGCTGCGGCTGCCTCGATCCGAACCACCCACAATTGGCACAGGGGAGGAACATGCTTTTCAGACCGTTCGTCGCGGTCGTCTTTGCCGCGACGCTGTTCGCTGCAATCCCTTCGCAGGCGCAGGACACGCTCAGCTTCGGCGCATCGCTC
>DASQYN010000276.1:0-8079 GCA_035639215.1 Burkholderiales bacterium | reverse complement strand
GCCGAAGGGCAGACGATCCTCGTCATCGACAAGTACGTCGAGCGGCTGGTGGAGCTCGCCGACCGCCACACCATCATCGAGCGCGGCCGGGTCGCCTGGCAGGGCAGCTCGCGCGAGCTCGCCGCCCAGCGCGGGCTCTGGCATCGCTATCTCGGGGTATGAACGGCCGATGAGCCTGCTCCAGGAAGCCGGCAAGTGGCTGATCGTCGCCTTCTTCGTCGCCACGGGCCTCGCCAACCTCACCAAGGCGCGCATCGCCGATCACATCGAGCGCATGCGCGCCTTCGGCACGCCGTATCCCGCGGCGGCCTTCTGGGCCGGCATAGCGCTCCAGCTCGCGGGCTGCGCGCTCGTGATCGCCGGCCGCTACGCTGCGCTCGGCGTCGCCTGCCTCATCGCCTTCACCGTGATCGCCACCGCGATCTTTCACCGCTTCTGGCAGAAGGCCGATCCGGTCCAGCGCAACCTCTCGCGCTTGAGCTTTCTCGCCAACATCGCCATCCTCGGCGGCTTGCTGCTTCTTCTCGACCACCTGCTATGAGGACTCGACATTGAATTTCGGACTGTTCGACTGGATCGAGGCTTCGCCCACCCGCTCGCCGGGCGAGGTGTACGCGCACAAGCTCGAGCTCGCGCAGGCGGCCGACCGCCTGGGATTGCACGCCTACCTCGTCGCCGAGCACCAGGGCACGCCGCTCTCGGTGGACGGCTCGCCGGCGGTCATGCTCTCGGCGATGTTCCAGCGCACCCGGCGCCTGCGCGCCGGGGCGCTCACCTTCTGCCTGCCCTGGTACAATCCGTATCGCTTGTACCAGGAGGTGTGCATGCTCGATCACCTCTCGGGCGGGCGCCTCGAGCTCGGCGTCGGACGCGGCGTGTCGCCGATCGAGTCGCGCATTTTCGGCCTGCAGTCGATCGACGAATCGCGGGACCGGTATCGCGAGAACCTGGAGATCTTCTTTTCTGCCTGTTCCCACCCCGTCCTGAACTTCGACGGCAAGCACTACCAATACCGCGATGCCGAGCTGCATGTGAAGCCGCTGCAGAAGCCGTATCCGCCGCTCTGGTTCCCGAGCTCCAACCGCGACGCGATGGACTTCACTGCGCGCCATGGCTACCACACCGCGCTGCTTGGAAAGGTGGCGGACGCCAAGCCGCTTTTCGACCGCTACCGGGAGCTTTGGGAGAAGCACAAGCACGATGCCGGCCGGCACAACGCGCATGTCGCCGCGCCCTTCCTCGCCAAGACGCAGCATCTCGTGATCGCCGAGACGGCCGAGGAGGCGAAGCGCCTGGGCGAGGCGGCGCACAAGACGTGGAACTCGCACATCCATCACCTCACGCGCAAGCTAGGCCGCCCGGACGTGCACAACACCGAGGCCTATTCCGCAGACTCCGCCCACACGCTCATCACCGGCACGCCGGCGGAGGTGACGGAAAAGCTCGCCGCGTTCATCCGCGCGACCAGCATCAACTACCTGCTCTGCGTCTTCTCCTTCGGCGACCTTGCGCCGCAAGCGGCGCTGCGCTCGCTCCAGCTTTTCGCCGCTGAAGTCATGCCGCGGCTGAAGAGCTAGCTCGCGGCGCCCAGCTCGGTGCGGTTGCCGCCCTTCGCCCGAGCGGCCGCGAGCGCCTCCTCGGCGCGCCCGACCCAGTCGCTGTAGCGCCGGTCGCCGGGGTCGCTCGCCGCCACGCCGATGCTCACCGTGCCGACGACCTGCGCCGTGGCCTCGACGATGGACGCGCCCACGGCCTTGCGCACCCGCTCGCCGATCCGCACCGCGCGCCGGGCATCCGCGCCCGGCAGCAGCGCCGCGAACTCCTTGCCGCCATAGCGACCCGGCAGGTCGTGCTCGCGAAGCGCGTTGCGCAGCGTCGCCGCGACGCTGCGCACCACTTCGTCGCCCACCGGATGGCCGTAGCGGTCGTTGATGCCCTGCAGGTCATCGATGTCGATGAGAAGGATCGCGGAGGCCGAGCCGACGCTGCGCGAGAGCTCGAACTCTTCGGCGACCGCTTTTTCCCAGGCGACTCGCTTCGGCATCTGCGCCAGGCCGCCGCGCGCGTTCATCGCCTGCAGCTGCTTGTTCTGGAAGCGCAGCTGGCGGGCCATCCGGTAGCTCGTGTACCCGACCGCGAGGGGATAGGCGACGAGCAGCGGCAGGCTGGCGTAGATCTCCAGCAGGCTGGTCTCGAGCCGTACCGCGAACCCGTGGAGCGCCGCAGTCGCAGCGCATGCACCGAGCAGCGCTGCGCTGCAGGGCACCACGAAGCGCATTCCGCCGACCGACAGCTTGTCCATGGTGAGCATCGTGACGAACAGGGCGCTCGGAAGAAGGTTGAACTTCATGAGCGCGATGAAGACGCCGCCGAGCGCGGAGTCGACCATCATGCAGCGCCGCTCCATATCATAAGGATGCGCGCTGTTGATGGCCAGGCCGTGGGCGAAGTGCGGCCACGCAAGGGCGCTCGCCCAGAGCAACGCCCACATCGCCCAGCCTGCGCCCTCGCTCCAGAAAACGCCGGCCACGGCGATGCCGCCGAGCGCGAGCCCGACGATCCGCCCCGGATAGACACGGGTCACGAAATCGAGCCCGTACTCGCGCCGTTTCGAGGGGAATTGCGCTTCGGGCTGCGCGGTTGCCGTCATCGTCATCGGCTCGGTGGCGCGAGCAGTATGAAGCGCTCGCCTTATCGCAAGGTCCTGATGCGCCAAAGCAAAGTGCAATGTCTTGTCAGGCGACAGCCGGCCGTCAGCGCGGCAGCCGGCGGCCTTGCGCTGCAAAGCGCGCGAGGCATTAGTTGCAAACGCACGTAACGGCGCAGTACCTTTCGTCCATGGCGGCCCGGCCGGCGTTCGCGCTCGATTCGCATCTCTTCTTCTGGCTCACGCAGGTCATGGGCGCGCGCGACCGGCGGCTGAACGCCGAGCTGAAGGCCTTCGACCTGCGGGTGCCCGAATGGCGGGCCCTGGCCGCGATCTACTCGCGGCGAGCCTGCACGATGAGCGAGCTGGCCGAGCTCGCGTCGATAGACCGCACTACGCTCACGCGCACGATCGACCGCATGCAGGAGTCGGGATGGCTCGGGCGCAACGCGGACGGCGAAGACATGCGCGTCACCCGCCTCGCGCTAACCGCGGCTGGCGAGCGGCTGTTCGCGCGCGTCTGGCCGACGGTCGAGCGGCTGAACGACGCGGCGCTCGCCGGGCTCTCCGCGGCCGCCGTGGAGCGCCTACGCGCCACGCTCGCGCAAATGAAGGCCAATCTTGACGAGGAACCCGCCGCCGAACGGGCGGCTTAGGAGGAGCGATGCTTCAGGAACGCATTCCCGATCTATCCAAGTACGTGGAGCCCGACCGCGTGCGGCGCGAGGTGTACACGAGCCCGGAGATCTTCGAGCTCGAGATGGAGCGCATCCACGAGAAGGTCTGGATCTACTGCGGGCACGAGACGCAGGTGCCGAAAGCGGGCGACTACTACGCGGTGCAGATCGGCCGCCAGCCGATGCTCATGGTGCGCGGCTCGGACCGCAAGATCCACGTCCTCTACAACCGCTGTCCGCACCGCGGCAACATGATTGCGGGCGACCGGAAGGGCAACACCGGCGAGTTCTTCCGCTGCTCCTACCACGCCTGGACCTTCAAGCACGACGGCAAGCTGCGCTCGATCCCGATGATGGAGTCGGGCTACGAGGGCACGCGCATCAACAAGGACAGCCCCGAGCTCTGCATGAAGCGCGCGGCGCGGGTGGAGAACTATCGCGGCTTCGTCTTTGCCTCGCTTTCCCCGGACGGGCCTTCGCTGAAGGAGTTCCTGGGCAAGGCGATCGTCGCCTTCGACGACATGTGCGACCGGGCGCCGGAAGGCGAAGTCGAGGTCGTGCCGAACTGCTTCCGCGTCATCCAGCACTCGAACTGGAAGATCTTCCTCGAGAACCAGCTCGACGCGCTGCATCCGTCGGTGACGCACCAGTCGACCGGGCGAGCCGCGCACGAGGTGGAGAAGATGATCGCCGCCAAGGCGAAAAAGGGCGAGGCGCCGCTTTCGTACCACATGCTGTCGGCCTTCGCCACGGTCACCATCGACAAGTGGGACAGCTTCCAGACCCTCAACTACCCGCACGGCCACTGCATCCTCACCGGCTACATGGGGCTGCGGCCGCAGGACCCGGATACGCTCGCCTACGACAAAGTCATGATCAAGGCGTACGGACGGAAGCGCTTCGAGGAGATCGTCGGGGTCAACATCCACCACGTCCTCCTCTATCCGGGCCTCTCGGTGCAGTCGCCGCTGCAGCAGCTGCGCGCGGTGCGCCCGCTCGGCGTCGACAAGACGCTCACCGAGATCTGGCACTTTCGCCTGAAGGGTGCGCCCGAGGCGATCTATCGCCGCTCGCTCGCCTACTACAACCTCGTCAACTCGCCCTCCACGCTCATCAATGCCGACGACCTGGAGAACTTCTGGAAGTGCCACCAGGGGCTCGCTTCCGACGGCGGCGACTGGGTGAGCTTCGCGCGCCACATGGGCCGCGACATCGAGAAGGACGGCATGGTGGAAACGGCGCCGAACTGCGGCACGTCGGAAGCGCCGATGCGCAACCAGATGAAGGCCTGGGCGGAGTACCTGCGTGGCTAAGGCATCTGTAAAAAAGAACGGTCGGGACACGCAGCGGGAGGTGGAGCAGTTCCTCTATCGCCAGGCGGAGCTCCTCGACGGCAAGGACTGGCAGCGCTGGATCGACCTCTTCGCGCCCGAGGGCATCTACTGGATGCCGCCCGAGCCCTCGCACACCACCTGGGACGGCATGCCGGCGATCTTCGCCGAGGACAAGAACCTGATGACGGTACGCATGAAGCGCATCCTGCATCCGGACGCCTGGTCGCAGCGGCCGCTCTGGGAGACGAACCACGTCGTCTCGAACGTCATGATCGAGAAGGAGACGCCGGGCGAGGTGGTCGTCCGCTCGCGCTTCCACATGCTCGAGCTGCGGCGCGACGACGTGCGCCACTTCGCCGGCCGCTACCAGCACACGCTGAAGAAGACCGCCGGCGGCTACGCCATCAAGCTGCAGCGGGTGGACATGGCGAACGCCCAGGCCGCCTACGACTACGTGATCCAGGCGTGGGTGTAGGCACGGCGCGCGTCCTCACGACGCGCGACGCGAGCGGCCTCGTCTCGATGGCCGAAGCCATCGAGCTGGTCGAAGCCTCGTACCGCGACATCGGCGAAGGCAAGGCGCAAATCCTCGCCCGCCGGCGCATCCACACGCCGCTCGAGCGCAAGACGGAGCCGCGCTGGTCGATGCTCAACGTGATCGCCGGCGCGGTCCCCGCGCACGGCGTGATTGCCGTGCGCCTCGACGTCGCCCACATGGCGAAGCCCGCGAAGGACGGGCGCGAGCGCCTGGAGTTCCGCGGCGACTTCTCCGGCTTCGTGCTGGTATGGGACATCGAGACGAACGAGCTCCTCGGCATCGTGCACGACCATGCCGTGTCCGGCCTTCGCGTCGGCGCCACCACGGCAGTCGCGGCGCGCTACCTGGCGCGCGAGGATGCACGCGTCCTCGGCATCCTCGGCTCGGGAAAGCAGGCGGCCGCGCAGGTGGAAGCGCTGCTCTGCGTGCGGCCGTCGCTCGAGCAGGTGCGCGTCTTCTCGCCCAACCCGGAGCACCGGCGGCGCTTCGCGGAGCGGTTCGACATCGAGGTGATCGCGTGCGAGAGCGCCGAAGCGGCCATCCGTGGCGCGGACATCGCGGTGGCGGCGACCAATGCCACCGAGACGATTCTCTTCGGCGAATGGCTCTCGCCCGGCGCGCACGTGGTCGGGATGAAGTCCGCCACCCGTTTCTATCCGCAGCGCGAACTCGACGACGAGTGCGCGCGCCTCGCCGACCGCATCGTCGTCAACCTGAAGGAGCAGCTCCAGATCGACGACCAGGCGGAGCTGATGGAGCCGTTGCGCAAGCGCCTGATCTCCTGGGAAGACATCGACGAGCTGGCCGACCTCTGCGCCGGGCGCGCGCCGGGGCGCCGCGACGCGCGCGAGATCACCTACCACAACAACAACGGCGGCATGGGCAACCAGTTCGCCGCGGTCTGCAAGCGGGCGCTCGACGTGGCGCGCAGCCGCGGCCTCGGCACCGAGCTGCCCGCCGATCTTTTCATGACGCGCCGGCACGGCGACGCCTCGGCGCCCTGAGGCCGGCTTGCGCACTTTCGCGCGCGCCGCGCTGATTCTCGGCCTGCTCGCCGCCTGGCAGCTGCTTTCGCTGCGCGGGCTCCCCGAGTACCTGCTCTCGCCGCTCGAGATCGGCCGGGCCTTCCTGCAGGCGCTCGGTACGAGCGAGCTCTATGGTCACATCGCGGCCAGCCTGGCGCGCGCTCTGCCGGGCTTCGCTCTGGGCTCTTCTCTGGGAATCCTTCTCGGGTTAGTAGCGGGGGTGCGCCGCGGCTTCGACGAGACGGTGAGCCCGCTGGTCTTCCTCTCGTATCCTGTGCCGAAGATCGTGCTGCTGCCGCTCTTCATGCTCTGGTTCGGCATTGGCGACCTGTCGAAGATCCTGATCATCGCCTTCGCCTGCTTTTATCCGCTCTACATCAACGCCTACTACGGCGCGCGCGCGACGCCACGCATCCTCGTCTGGTCGGCGCGCAACATGGGCGCGAGCGGGGCGCAGATCTTCCGCCGCGTGGTGCTGCCCGCGGCGCTGCCCTATCTCTTCGCCGGCCTGCGCGTCGCGCTCGCGCTTTCCTTCATCGTCATGTTCGCCGCCGAGATGATCAACGCCCGCTCCGGCCTCGGCCATCTGATCCGCGACGCCGAGTCGAGCTTGCGCTTCGACCTGATGTACGTCGCGCTCGTCTCGATCGCCATCCTCGGCTACGCCGGCGACCGCCTGCTGCGCTTCGCGCGCTCGCGTGCTCTCGCCTGGCAGGAGACGCACGCGTGAAAATTCGGGGACGGAGCCCGAATTGATGAGAATCGTCCGCCCGCTGATCCTCGTCGCCGCGCTCCTCGTCGGCTGGCAGATCACGGCGAAGAGCGGGCTGTGGAGCCCGATCCTCTTCCCGCCGCTCGAGCGCATCGGCAGGGAGCTCTTCACGTTCGTTACCAGCGCCGAGGGCGCGACGCAGACCTGGATCTCGCTCTACCGCGCCTTCGCCGGATTCGGCGCCGCGGCGCTGGTCGGCGGCCTGCTCGGCCTCGCGATGGGCCGCTCGCCGCTCGCCGCCGCCCTGCTCGAGCCGCTTTTCTCCGGCACTTACGCGGTGCCGAAGCTCGCGCTCTTCCCGATCTTCATCTTCGTCTTCGGCCTGGGCAGCCTCTCGAAGGTAGCGCTGGTCTTCCTCGAGTGCCTCTACCCGATGGTCATCATTACCGCGCAGGGCGCACGCCACGTGCCGCGAGCGCTGCTCTGGTCGGCGCAGAACATGGGCGCGTCGCGCTGGACGACGCTGCGCCGCGTGGTGCTTCCGGCGACCATGCCGTACGTCTTCGCCGCGCTGCGCGTCGCGCTGCCGGTGGCGCTGATCGTCGTGGTGATCACCGAGATGATCAGCTCGGTGGACGGCCTTGGCTACCTGATCAGCTATTCGCTGTCCTCGCTGAAGACCGACCGCATCCTCGCGCTGGTCGTCGTCATCTCGGCGCTCGGCTTGGCGCTCGATCGGGGCCTCCTGGCGCTACGCGACCGATTGGTATACTGGGAAAAGCTCGACACGTATTACGCCTGAGGAGGCCCTTCGATGAAGAAAGCGCTCGGCTTCGCCGCCATTCTCGTTTCCTGCACGGCGCTCGCGCAGGAACCGACGCTGATCCGCTTCGGCCGGGGCTTCGCCGCCGAGGAGCAGGTATGGCTGATGAGCGCGCGGCCCGACCTGACGCCGAACCAGGGCAAGAAATACGCGCTCAAGCAGATCCTCTTCCAGGCGAACCCGGAGCGCTTCCAGGCCTTCCTCGCGGGCGAGCTCGATGCGGGCACGGCGCCCGGGCTTTCGGTGATCTTCGTGCGCGCGCAGGGCGTCGAGCTGAAGGTCGTGGCAAGCGTGTGCCAGGAAGCCGCCGGGAAGCAGTGGTT
>DASQYN010000275.1:0-3466 GCA_035639215.1 Burkholderiales bacterium | reverse complement strand
GAGCGCACGATCGCCCTTCCCTTCGTCGCCTGCGCCCACTCGGTGGCGCGGTCGAGCGCCTTCTGCAGGCCGGCGGGCGAAAGATCGCCAGTCGCGCAATAGCCGGCGCCGCCGCTTACGAAGGCCGTCAGCATGGCGCCGCGATCGATCGACAGCCGCGGCGGCTCGAGCGTGTCCTGGCGCAGCGCCAGCACCTCTCGCCTCTCTTCGTGGAACCGCAGCGACCAGAACGGCGCCGCGGAGCGCAGCGCGGGCAAAGCCTTCATCCGCCCGATTCTCTCACCCCGCAGAATCCGGAAACGGGTAGTGACAGGGCCCCGGGAAAGTGACATCGTTGCGCCTCCAAATACCGCACCCGGGAGGAGTTCGATGTTCACGCTCACTATCAACGGCAAGGTCGCCAAGGTCGACGTCGATCCCGACACCCCGATCCTCTGGGTGCTGCGCGACGCGCTCGGCATGACCGGCACCAAGTTCGGCTGCGGCATGGCGCTCTGCGGCGCGTGCACCGTGCACCTGGACGGCGCGCCGATCCGCTCCTGCTCGACGCCGGTCTCGGCCGCCGCCGGCAAGAAGATCACCACGATCGAGTCGATGCACGCGACGAAGGTCGGCAAGGCGGTCCAGGCGGCATGGCTGAAGCACGACGTGCCCCAGTGCGGCTACTGCCAGAGCGGCCAGATCATGAGCGCGGTGGCGCTCCTCGCCTCCAACCCGAGGCCGAGCGATCAGGACATCGACAGCGCGATGAGTGGAAACGTCTGCCGCTGCGGCACCTACAACCAGATCCGCGCCGCGATCAAGGAAGCGGCGGCCAGCTTGAGCGCCTGAGGAGGACGACCATGAGCACCGCATTCAAGCCTTCGCGTCGCACGTTCCTGAAAAGCAGCGGCCTGGTCCTCGGCTTTACGCTACCGGTCGTGCCGCGCTTCGCCGAAGCCGCCACCGAGTTCAAGCCCAACGCGTATCTGAAAGTCGGCACCGACAACCGGGTCACGGTGATGGTCGGCCTGTCCGAGATGGGCCAGGGCGTGCATACCGCGATCCCGCAGATCGTCGCCGAGGAGCTCGACGCCGACTGGTCGCGCGTGCGCGTCCAGCAGGCCCCGGCCGACGAGGCGTACGCGAACCCGATTTTCCACACCCAGGCGACCGGCGGCTCGACCTCGGTGAATGGCCACTGGGACCCGATGCGCAAGGCGGGCGCCGCCGCGCGCGAGATGCTGGTCGCCGCCGCCGCGCAGAGCTGGAAAGTCGATGCCTCGCAGTGCCGCACCGAGCGCGGCGCGGTGATCGGCCCGAACGGCAAGAAGCTCACCTACGGCCAGCTCGCGGCGCGCGCCGCAAAGCAGCCGGTGCCGAAGGAGCCGAAGCTCAAGAACCCGGCGGACTTCAAGATCATCGGCCAGCCGATGCATCGTCTCGACACGCCGCTCAAGGTGAACGGCAGCGGCAAGTACGGGATGGATGTGCGCCTGCCCGGCATGCTGACCGCGGTGATGGCGCGCCCGCCGGTGCCTGGCGGCAAGCCGCTCAAGGTCGACGACAGCAAGGCGAAGAAGCTGAGGGGCGTGCGCCAGGTGATCACCATCCCGCAGGGCGTGGCGGTGCTCGCCGACGGCTACTGGCAGGCGAAGAAGGGCCGCGACGCGCTGGTCATCGAGTGGGACAACGGCCCGAACGCGGGGCTCTCGTCGGAAGGCGTGACCAAGATGCTCACCGACGCGACGCAACGGGAAGGCAAGGTGGCGCGCAACGAGGGCGACGTCGCCACCGCTTCCGGCGAGAAAAAGCTCGAGGCGGTCTACGAGGCGCCCTACCTCGCCCACGCCTGCATGGAGCCGATGAACGCCACCGCCTGGGTGAAGAAGGACTCGATAGAGATCTGGGCCGGCACGCAGTCGCAGGGGCCGAACCAGGGCATCCTGGGCCACGTCGCGACCGTCGATCCGAAGAAGGTGAAGGTGAACACCATGCTGCTCGGCGGCGGCTTCGGCCGGCGCTTCGCTCCCGACTTCACGATCGGCGCGACGCTGCTCTCCAAGATCTCCGGCAAGCCGGTGAAACTCGTCTACTCGCGCGAAGACGACATGCGTGCCTACTTCTACCGGCCCGCTTCCGTGACGCGCTTCGCCGGCCAGCTCGACGCGAGCGGCAACCCGGTGTCGTTCCACGCGCGCGTCGCTTCGCCCTCGATCATGGAAGCCTCGGGCTTCATGAAGCTGCCGCCCGACGGCGTCGACAGCTTCGGCGTCGAAGGCGTGAAGGACGTGCCCTACGACTTTCCGAACCTGCGCGTCGAGTACTCGCGGCAGGAGCCGGGAGTGCAGGTGTGGTTCTGGCGCTCGGTCGGGCACTCGCAGAACATCTTCTTCAGCGAGAGCTTCGTCGACGAGATGGCGCACGCGGCCGGCAAGGACCCGTTCGAGTTCCGCCGCGCGCATCTCGGCAAGGCGCCGCGCCACAAGGGCGTGCTGGAGCTCGTCGCCGAGAAGGCCGGCTGGGGCAAGCCGCTGCCGCAAGGCGTGCATCGCGGCATCGCGGTCGGGCAGTCCTTCGGCAGCTACGTCGCCGAGGTCGCCGAGGTCTCGATCGGCGCCGACGGCACGCCGAAGGTGCACCGGGTCGTCGCGGCGCTCGACTGCGGCCAGGTCGTGAACCCGGAGATCCTCAGGCGCCAGGCCGAGAGCGCGATCGCCTACGGCCTCACCGCGGCGCTCTACGGCAAGATCACCTTCAAGGACGGCGCCGTCGAGCAGGGCAACTTCGACACCTATCGCATGCTGCGCATGAGCGAGATGCCGAAGGTCGAGGTGTACATCGTGCCGAGCACCGAGCATCCCACCGGCATGGGCGAGCCCGGCCTGCCGCCGCTCGCGCCGGCGATCACCGCGGCGATCTTCCAGGCCACCGGCAAGCGCATCCGCAGGCTGCCGATCGACCCCGCCGAGCTCAAAACCTGAACAGGGCCAGCTTTTTATTTCCCGGGTGACTCGGGCGGTGGCTTGCCGTCCGAGGGCCCTTTCAGCTCGACCCGGTTGCCTTCCGGGTCGGTGAGGTAGATCGAGGGCCCGTTGCCTTCCGCGCCGTAGCGGTTGCGCACCTCCCCTGCCGTGACGCCGTGGCGTTCGAGGTGCGAGACGATTGCCGCCGGGTCGAACGGCTCGATGCGCAGGCAGAAATGGTCCATGTTGCAGCCGGTCGCGCCGCCGGCCTCCACGAGGTCGATCATGCAGCCGCCCGCGCGCAGATGCGACATGCGGAACTCGGGCCGATAGGCGACATGCACGGCGCCCAGCACGTCGCAGTAGAAGCGGCGCATCGCCTCGATGTCCTTCACGCGCAGGACCACGTGATCGATACCGCGGATCGCGATCATCGACGCTAGTGTGCGCCGGCGCCGGCGGGCCCGCCACCCTGCCGCCGCGGCGGCCGGGCGAACCACAGCATCGGGATCAGCGCGACC
>DASQYN010000274.1:0-2680 GCA_035639215.1 Burkholderiales bacterium | reverse complement strand
CGCATCGGCTACCTCGAGAAGCTCTACGAGTACATCCGCCAGCGCTCCGGCGTCATGCTCTGGACCGGAGAACAGATCCTCGACTGGTACCGGAATGCCGCCCGCGCATAGCGAGCTCTGGCAGCGCGCCGAGGCGCTCCTGCCGCGGCTGCGCGAGCGCGCGGCGAAAGCCGAAGAGCTGCGCCGCGTGCCGGAAGAAACGCTGCGCGACTTCCATGACGCCGAGCTCTTCCGCATCCATCAGCCGCGGCGGGTGGGCGGCGCCGAGCTCGAATTCGATGCGGTGGTGACGTTCGGCGCGCTGCTTGCCACGGCCTGCGCCTCGACCTCCTGGGTGTGGGTCAACTATGCCGCGCACCACATGATGCTCGGCATGTTTCCCGAGAAGGTGCAGGACGAGATCTGGGATGTCTCGCGCGACGCGCTGATCGCCTCGTCGTTCGTCTTCCCGGCGGGCAAGGCGAAGAAGGTGAAGGAGGGCTACGTGATCACCGGGCGCTGGCCGTTCTCGAGCGGCGTGCATCCGTCGGAATGGAACATGCTCGCCGGCCTCGCCTACCTCGACGACAACGCCCCGCCCGAGCAGCGCGTGTTCCTCCTGCACAAGTCGCAGTACAAGGTGATCGACAACTGGTACGCCGGCGGCCTGCGCGGCACCGGAAGCATGGACGTCGAAGCGAACGAAACGTTCATCCCCGAGTACCGTACGCTCGCCGTGGCGGACACCAAGGGCGGCGCGACGCCCGGCAGCGCGGTCAACCCGGGACCGCTTTTCCAGATGCCGGTGTTCGCGCTCTTTCCCTACATGCTGTCCGGCGTGCCGCTCGGCATCGCCGAGGGCATGATCGAAGCGTTCGGCCCCAAGACCGGAAGGATGACCGGCGCGCGCATCGCCGAGATCCAGAGCACGCAGATCCGCCTGGGCGAGGCGACGGCCTACGCGCGCGCCTCGCGGCTCGTGCAGCTCGCGAACTGCCGGGAAGCGCAGCAGACGATTGAGGCGGGCGCGATCCCCGACCTCGCGACGAAGGCGCGCTACCGCCTCGAAGGCGCCTACGCCGTGGACTGGGCGGTACGGGCGGTCGACGTGATGTTCGGCCTGTCGGGCGCGAGCGGGCTCTACGAGTCGGGGCCAGCGGCGCGCGCCTTCCGCGACGCCCACGCCGTGAAGCAGCACTTCTCCTTCAACACCGATATCGCCGCGACGACCTACGGCCGCGTCGCGCTCGGCCTGCCGGTCGACAACGCGACTCTCTAAGCCGAGTTCAGCCGCAGCAAGTAACGTGCGGGGCACGCCGGGGCGCGAACGATTTTTGCTGCCTCCGGGCATGGAAATCACTCCGGAAATCATCTTCCACGACGTCGAGCGCGGCGAGTGGACTGAGGCTTACGTGCTCGAGCGAGTGCGCCACCTCGACCGCTTCGCGCGCGGCATTACCCGCTGCCGGGTGACCCTCACGCGCGAGAGCGCGCACCAGAGCGGCAACCGCTACAGCGTGCTGGTCGAGGTCCGCGTTCCGCCGCAGCACGACCTCGCCGTGCGCAAGCAGAAGGACATCGCCGACATGCCGACGCAGCTGCCGGCGCTCATCAATCTCGCCTTCGGCGCGATCGAGCGGCAGGTGAAGAAGACCGCGGCGCTGCGCCGGCACGAGGAGAAGAGCCACCGGGATGACGGCCAGCCGCACGGCGTGGTGGAAAAGCTGTTCGGCGAGGGCTACGGCTTCATCCGCACCCTGGACGACGATCGCCAGTTCTACTTCCATCGCAACAGCGTGTTGCACGACGACTTCGACCGCCTGAAGATCGGCACCGAGGTGCGCTTCAACGCAGAGCTGGGAGAGGAAGGCGCGCAGGCGAGCAGCGTCCAGGTCGTCTCCAAGCCCGGCGCGGTGGCGTCATGAAAGCGCTCTACGCCGTCGCCGCCGCTGCCGGAGTCGACGCGAGCGCGTCGGGCGGCTCGGCCGCGCCCCCGCATGGTGCAGCGACGCGTTAGCGTAAGCTTGCGCCATGGACGTCGAAGAGCTTCTCAAGCGCGAACGGCGGGCGGCGCTGCCGCTCGCTCGCCAGGTGCTGCTCTACCTCGATCCGTTCGCGCTGTTCAAGGACGCCTCGCGAGGCACCCGCTTCGCGCGCGAATGCGCGCTCTCCTATAACCGCGCGATGCGCTGGATCCTGCCCGCCTACATCCTGCGCTGGGGATTGATCGCGGCGCTGTTCTTCCTCGGCATCACGCCGGCCGAGGCGATGGCGGTGCACGGCCCTGCATTCATCATTCCCGCGGCGGCGTTCGCGGTCGGCTGCTGCCTCGCGCTGACCGTCACGGCGGTGACCGTCGCGGTCTATTTCCTGCTGGGAATGAGACGGGAGTAGCCCGTTTCAACCCACGACAGGAGGAATTCCATGCGAGTCAGCGAAGCGATGACGCGCGACGTACGCCTTGCCACGCCCGGCCAATCCATTCGCGACGTGGCGAAGATCATGGCGCAGATCGACGCCGGCGCGTTGCCGGTCGGCGAGAACGATCGCCTGATCGGCATGATTACCGATCGCGACATAGCCGTCCGCGCGGTGGCAGAGGGCAAGGGCCCCGACACGCCGGTGCGCGAGATCATGAGCAGCGAAGGGGTCCTCTATTGCTACGACGACGAGGACCTCGACCATGTGGCGAAGAACATGG
>DASQYN010000273.1:0-11550 GCA_035639215.1 Burkholderiales bacterium | reverse complement strand
AAGGCTTCAAGGTGATGGTGTATTGCTCCGACGACCCGATCCAGGCGCAGATGCTCCAGGACCTCGGCTGCGTCGCGATCATGCCGCTCGCCTCGCTCATCGGCTCCGGCATGGGCATCCTTAACCCGTGGAACCTGCAGCTCGTCCTCGAGAAGGCAATGGTGCCGGTGCTCGTCGATGCCGGCGTCGGCACCGCTTCCGACGCCGCGGTGGCGATGGAGCTCGGCTGCGATGGCGTGCTGATGAACACCGCGATCGCGGCCGCCCGCAATCCCGTGCTGATGGCAAAAGCGATGAAGAAGGCCGTGGAAGCCGGCCGCGAAGCCTTCCTCGCCGGCCGCATGCCGAAGAAGCTCTACTCGGCGACGCCCTCTTCGCCCACGGAAGGAACCATCTCTTCAAAGGCCGCCTGAGCCGCGCCTTGGCGCGGGGCATCTAATGGGCGGTCGGCCAATTCGCAGCTTTGTCCTGCGCCAGGGGCGCATCACGCCGGCGCAGGAGCGCGCGCTCGAAACGCTGTTGCCGAAATATGGCATCGTGTTTTCCGACTCTCCGTTGCGTTCCGCGCGCAATGCCCCGTTGATACTCGAAATCGGCTCGGGCATGGGCGAGACGACGGCGGCAATTGCGGCGGCGCATCCCGAGGCGGATTTCGTCGCGGTCGAGGTCCACGGGCCCGGCGTGGGTAGCCTGCTCAATCGCATCGAGGCGGGCAAGCTCGTCAACTTGCGCGTCGTCCGCCATGACGCGGTGGAAGTGCTCGAGCGCATGGTCGAGGACGGGTCGCTCGCGGCGATCCATCTCTTCTTTCCCGATCCCTGGCCGAAGAAGCGCCATCACAAGCGCCGGCTGGTGCGGCCCGAGACCGCTGCCCTCATGGCGCGCAAGCTGCGGCCCGGCGGCGTGCTGCACATCGCGACCGACTGGCCCGAGTATTCCGCGCACATGGCCGCCGTTTTCGAAGCAAGCGAGCTCTTCGAAACAGCCGAGCGCGGACTGGTTGCGCGGCCGCCGACCAAGTTCGAGACGCGCGGCAGGCGGCTCGGCCATTCGATCCACGACCTCTACTTCCGCCGCCGCGCTGCCTAAGAAACAAAGCGCTCGAGGAGATCGTTCAAAAACAGACGGCCGCGCTCGGTCGGGCGAATGCGCTGCCAGTCGCGCTCGAGCAGACCTTGCGCTTGCGCTTCGTCCAGCTTTCGCGTGATGAGCTGCAGCGGCAAGCCGGTGCGCTCGGTGAAGAGGGCGGCAGGGAAACCCTCCACCAGGCGCAGACCATTCAGCATGAACTCGAAGGGCAGCTCAGCAACGTCGACCGTGCGCTGGACGGCGATCGTGTCGCCTCGCAGCAGATAGTCCTTGGGTTGCTTGATTCGCTCGTGACGAGTGATGCGGTCGGGGAAGCTGACCTTGCCGTGCGCCCCGGCGCCGATCCCGAGGTAGTCGCCGAATTCCCAGTAGTTCAGATTGTGGCGGCAGCGCCGACCGGCCTTTGCGAACGCCGAGGTCTCGTAGTGCTCATAGCCCGCGCCGGCCAACGCCGCTTCGACGGCGAGCTGCATGTCCGCGCAGGCGTCGTGCTCCGGAAGCGCGGGTCGCTTGCGATAAAAGACGGTGTTCGGCTCGATGGTGAGCTGGTACGCGGAAATATGCGGCGCCCCGAGCGCAATCGCGTGTCCGATGTCGCCGCTCGCTCCTTCCGGCGACTGATTCGGCAAGCCGTACATGAGATCGACGTTTACGTTGTCGAAGCTGGCAAGCGCCGCTTCCACGGCGCGGCGGCCCTGCGCCGCCGAATGGATTCTCCCGAGCGCTGCAAGCAAGGCATCGTCGAAGCTCTGCACGCCGATCGAGAGGCGATTCACGCCGGCCTCGCGAAAGCCGCGAAATCGCGCCGCCTCCACGGTGCCGGGGTTGGCCTCGAGGGTGATCTCCGCGGCCGGGTCGACGGGCAGGCGCGCGCGCACCGCCGCGAGCAGCTCGTCGATCGCCTCGGGCGAGAACAGGCTCGGCGTGCCCCCGCCGATGAAGATGCTCAGGAGCCGCCTCCCCCACACCGAGGGCAGCATGGCCTCGAGGTCCCCGACCAGCTTGCGAATGTAGTCTCGCTCAGGGAGCTCGCCGCCCTGTTCGTGCGAGTTGAAGTCGCAATAAGGGCACTTGCGCACACACCACGGGATATGCACATAGAGCGCGAGCGGCGGCAGGACCGCAAGCTCGACCCGGTCGCTCCGTTTAAGCGCGATCGACGGCATTCAGCATTTCGAGCAGGTGGCGCAGCGCGGCGGCGCGATGGCTGATCCGGTTCTTCTCGGCCGGAGCGAGCTCGGCCGCTGTCTTGCCCAGGCCGGGAACGAAGAAGAGGGGGTCGTAGCCAAAGCCATTCGCGCCGCGGGGGCTGCGGGCGATTTCGCCGTGCCAGAGGCCTTCGGCGATCAGCGGGCGAGGATCCTCGGCGTGGCGGAGAAACACCATGACGCAGTAGTAAACCGCCGGCCTGCGGTCGCCGAGGCACGCCAGCAGCTTCTCGTTATTGTGCGCATCGCGCTCTTCGCGGCTGCCGGCGCGGCCGGCGTAGTAGGCCGAATGCACCCCCGGCTCGCCGCCCAGCGCCGCGACGCAGAGACCGGAATCGTCGGCGAGCGCCGGCAGGCGCGCCGCGCGGCTCGCATGGCGGGCCTTGGCGAGCGCGTTCTCGATGAACGTCGGATGCGGCTCCTCGGCCTCGGCGATGCCCAAGTCTTTCTGCAGCAGCACTTCTAGGGAGGGCGGCAGCAAAGCCCGGATCTCCCGCAGCTTGCCGGGATTGTTCGAAGCGAGCACGAGCTTCACGGCAGGCGATAATCCAGCAGCCAGTAATATCTCAGGGGCGTGTAGCGCACCGTGGAGGCCAGGCCCGCCAGCGGGCGTCGCAGGTCCTCTTCGGAGGGAAAATTCTTGAGCACCCGATGCTCGCCGCCGTCGGCGAGCCGGCGCCGCTGGTAGGTGTTGCCGTCGCCATCGGTTTCGACGATGGGATGCATCTCGCCTTCGACGTAGCGGTTGTCGAAGATAACGACGCGCGCGCCCGGTTGCAGCCTTGCGTGCAGCGAATGCAGAAACGCCCCCCGCCGCGAAATCGGCACATGCGACCACCAGAAGCCGGCGAAGGCGGCATCGAAGGCGCCCAGCGCCTCGTCGAGTGCATACGCATCCGTGCTGCGTAACTCGACCGGACAAGCGTAGTCCTTCGCCCGGGCGATGGCCATCGGCTCGGGCGCGAGGTCGGTGGCGACGACGCGCTTCGCCGTGCGGGCGATTCGCTCGGTCCAGTAGCCGGTGCCGCAGGCGATCTCGAGCACCGTGCGCCCGGCGAGCCGCGCGGGAATCTCCTTACGAAGCACGTCGAGGTCGGCCTGCCTCTTCGGCCAGGCGTAGATCGCTTCGTACTCCGCGGCGCGCCGCCGGTAGTAGTCGACCAGCTCAGGCGTGCTCAAGCGCCCGCCTCTGGTGCGCGATCAGCTCGCGGATGCCGTGCTCGGCAAGGCCGAGCAGCGCGTCGAGCTCGCGCCGCGCGAAGGGCTCGCCCTCGGCGGTGCCCTGGATTTCGACCAGGTTGCCGCTGCCGGTCATGACGACGTTGATGTCGCAGCCGCACGCCGAATCCTCCGCGTAATCGAGGTCGAGCACCGGCGTGCCGCGGTAGATGCCGCACGACACGGCGGCGACGAAATCCCGGATCGCAGCTTTGGCATTCAAGAACGCGAGGGCGTCGTGCAAGGCGACGAACGCGCCCGTAACGGCCGCCGTGCGCGTCCCGCCATCGGCCTGCAGCACGTCGCAGTCGAGTTGGATCGTGCGCTGGCCGAGCGCCGAGAGGTCGACCACGGCGCGCAGCGCCCGGCCGATCAGCCGCTGGATCTCCTGGGTGCGGCCGGTCTGCTTGCCGCGCGCCGCCTCGCGCTCGGTGCGCGTATTCGTCGAGCGCGGCAGCATCCCGTATTCGGCGGTCACCCAGCCCCTCCCGCTGTCCTTGAGAAACGGCGGCACGCGATCCTCGACGGAGGCCGTGCACAACACCCTCGTGTCGCCGAACTCCACGAGCACCGAGCCTTCGGCGTGCTTCGTGTAGCTCCGCGCGATGCGCACCGGGCGCAGGTCCCCGGCGGCGCGTCCGCTCGGCCTCATGGCGTGGTCATCCGGCAAGATGCTTTCGCAGGGCGGCCTTCAGGTCGGCGATCGCCTTGTCGATGTCCTCGTCGGTCATGCGCATGAAGTCGAGGTCGGTCGCGGTGAAGTCCTGGATGTCGGTGCGCGGGCCTTCCGGCACGGTGACCTCGGAGTCGGCGACCTCGTCCTCGCCCCAACTCATCGCGACGACGCTCACGTTGTCGCATTCTCGGCCGGCGCGGTGCTCGGCCAGCGTGACGAGCTCCGGAATCGCGTCCTTCAGCTCGCGCAACGCGAGCGTTTGCAGTAGCTGGCGCTGGGTGAGCGGGCCCCACAAGCCGTCCGAGCAGAGCAGGACGATGTCGTTCCGCGCGAGGCGGGCGCGCTCGACCGGCTCGGGCCGCGGCGCCTGGTAGCCGCCGAGGCACTGCAGCAGCCGGTTCCTCTCCGGATGGGTGGCAACCGCCTCCTCGCGGATGCGGCCTTCGTCGATCAGCTGCTGCACCACCGTGTGGTCGCGTGTGCGATGCACGATCCGCCCGTCGCGAACGAGGTAGAGCCGGCTGTCCCCGACGTGCGTCCAGTACGCATGGCCGTCCTGCACCACGCACGCCACGACGACGGTGCGCGGCGAGTCGGGGAGGCCGCGGCGCTCGGCCTCGCGAAGGATCGCGGCGTGCGCGGCGCCCAGGCTGCGCTCCAGGAAGGCGCCCGGGTTGGTGAGGCGCGGCTGCGCCTCGCGGGTGAAAGCGGCGCCGAGAAGCGCGGTCGCGAGCTCCGCCGCCACCTCGCCATGCAGATGGCCGCCCAGGCCGTCGGCGACCGCCATGAGGAGCGTCTGCTCCGTGGACCAGCAGCCGATGCGGTCCTGGTTGGTGCGCCGCGCGCCGATGCGCGAATCGTGGACCAGCGCGTATCTCACGGCCGCACCGGCGCGCGCCGCTCCGGCGCCTTTTCACCGAGAAGCGCCTTCTGTAGCGCGAGCACGCTTTGCGGGCGCTCGAGGTGCTCGAGGCGCAGGCACCAGTCGACGATGTCGAGCAGCTCGTGCGAGTAGCGCTCGCCCCATTGGCGGCGCGCCGGCACCAGGCGGTCCTGCCTGAGCCGCATGTCGGCGGGCTGCGGCGCCACGCGCGCGAAGCAGGCGTAGACCGTTGCGCCGACCGAGTAGATGTCGCTCCACGGCCCGAGATTCTCGCGGCCGACGTGATGCTCGGGGGACGCGTATCCCGGCGTGTAGGTCGGCGGCAGCTTCATGCCTTCGACGGACAGCGTCTGCCGGGCGGCGCCGAAGTCGATGAGCAACGGCGAGCCGTCCTCGCGCAGGTAGACGTTGGCCGGCTTGACGTCGAGGTGCAGCAGCTTGTGGGTATGCACCTCGCGCAGGCCGTTCAGGAGCTGCGCGAACGTGGCGCGCACCCACACCTCGTCGGGCGGCTCGCGCAGGCTCTGGATATGCTCCTGCAGCGAGCGGCCCTGCTCGTAGCGCATCACGAGGTACACGGTGTCGTTCGCACGGAAGAAGTTCAGCACTCGCACCACGTTCGGGTGCTGCAACCCGGCGAGCGCGCGGCCTTCCTCGAAGAAGCATTTCATGCCGTAGCGGAATTTGGCGAGGTCGCTCGCCTCGAGCTTCGACGGAGCGCCAAGCTCGGTGCGCAGCGCCAGCGTGGACGGCAGGTACTCCTTGATGACGACCGGCGTGTCGTTCTCGTCGTGGGCGAGATAGACGAACGAGAAGCCGCCGGCGGCGAGCAGGCGACCCACGCGGTAATTCTCGAGGACCGTTCCTTCGGCGAGCGGTGTGTTGAGCTGCGGCGCCATCTCCTCCTATGATAACGAATGATCCAGAGCATGACGGGGTACGCCGCTGCGTCGGCGCCGACGGCGCGCGGCATGCTTTCGCTCGAGCTGCGCTCGGTCAACTCGCGCTTCCTCGACCTGCAGCTGCGCGTGCCTGACGAGCTGCGCGCGCTGGAGCCGGTGCTGCGCGAGCTGCTCGCTGCCCGCCTGGCCCGCGGCAAGGTCGACTGCCGGCTGCTCCTCGGCGCCGCCGAGGCGCTGCCCGCCGGCTCACGGGTGAACGTCGACGCCCTTGCCCGCCTCCGCCGGCTGTCCGAAGAGGTGATGCGTGAATTACCGCACGCCGCGCCGCTTCGCGTCGCCGACGTGCTGCGCTGGCCGGGGGTCATCGCCGAGGCGCCGAGCGACGAGGAGGAGACCCGCCGCGCCGCGGCGGCGCTCTGCCGCAAGGCGCTCGACGAGCTGGTTGCTGCCCGCTCGCGCGAAGGCGGGAAGCTCGCCCAGGCGATCGGCGAGCGGGTGGCATCGATGCGCCGGCGCGTCGACGGCCTCGCGCCGCATCTGCCGCAGGCGCTCGCCGACTACCAGGCGCGGATCTCCGAGAAGCTGCGCGAGGCGCTCGGCGTCGCGGACGAGGAGCGCGTGCGCGCCGAGCTCGCCGTCTTCGCCTCGAAGGTGGACGTCGACGAGGAGCTGACCCGCCTTCGCACGCACTTCGCGGAGGTCGACCGGGTACTGGCGGAGGGCGGCGCGCGCGGTGTTCCCGTCGGCAAGCGGCTCGATTTCCTCGCCCAGGAGCTCAACCGCGAGGCGAACACGCTCGCCTCCAAGGCCGCCAGCGCGGAGATCTCCGACTGCGCGCTCGAGCTCAAGGTGCTCATCGAGCAGATGCGCGAGCAGGTGCAGAACCTCGAATGAGCGGCAAGCTCTTCGTGATCACCGCGCCCTCGGGCGCGGGCAAAACCTCGCTCATCGACGCCGTGATGCGCGAGGACCCAACGCTGAAGATTTCCGTGTCCTACACTACCCGCGCCCCGCGCCCCGGCGAGAAGCACGGCGTCGACTACCACTTCATCGACCGGGCCGTCTTCGAGGGCATGCAGCGCCGCGGCGAATTCCTCGAGAGCGCGGAAGTGCACGGCAACCACTACGGCACCTCGCGCAAGGTGATCCTGGAGGCGCTCAAGCGCGGCGAGGACCTGATCCTTGAGATCGACTGGCAGGGCGCGCAGCAGGTCCGGCGGCTTTATCCCGATTGCGTGGGTATCTTCATCCTGCCGCCTTCGATCGAGGAGCTCGAGCGGCGCATGCGCGCTCGTGGCCATGATTCCGAAGCCGTCATGCGCCATCGCCTCGAGAACGCCCGCGAGGAGCTGGAGCATGCCGGGGAGTTCGAATACGTTATAATTAACAAGCACTTCGATACCGCCCGGCAAGAGCTGGCGGAAATCCTCCGTAAGGAAAGAGCGAAACCGCATGGCGCGCATCACCGTTGACGACTGCCTGAAGAGAATCCCCAATCGTTTCCAGCTCACGCTCGCCGCGACCTACCGCGCGCGCCAGCTCGGCGCCGGCGCCTCGCCCATGGTCGAGCCGAACCGCGACAAGGTGACCGTCATCGCGCTTCGCGAGATTGCCACCGGCAAGGTCGGCACCGAAGTCCTCAAGCGCAACCCCACGCCGCCCACCGCTCCCACGCTATAAGTCAGGGACGCGCACCGATTTCCAGAGGAATTCGGCGTACGTCCCTGTTTTTCGGGGTGGTAATCTGAGCCTATGGCAGCGACCGCCCCCCTGCCGACGCTGGAGCGCTTCGGCTACCTGAAGCCGATGGACGTCGCTCGGCTGGAGGAGGCCTATCGCTTCTCCGAGGCCGCACATGCCGGTCAGAAACGCCAGTCGGGCGATCCGTACATCTCGCACCCGCTGGCGGTGGCGGAGATCCTCGCCGACTGGCACCTGGACGGCCAGACGCTCATGGCGGCGCTGCTGCACGACGTGACCGAGGACACCTCGGTCACCAAGGACGAGATCTCGGACGTGTTTGGCCGTCCGGTCGCGGAGCTGGTCGACGGCGTCTCGAAGCTCGACAGAATCGAGTTCCAGTCGGCCGAGCAGGTGCAGGCGGAGAACTTCCGCAAGATGCTGCTCGCGATGGCGCGCGACGTGCGCGTCATCCTCATCAAGCTCGCCGACCGGCTGCACAACATGCGCACCCTCGGGGCCGTTTCTCCGGCGAAGCGGAGAAGGGTCGCCCGGGAGACGATGGAGATCTACGCCCCCATCGCCAACCGGCTGGGGCTGAACGCGCTCTACCACGAGCTGCAGGAGCTCGCCTTCGCCCACCTCTACCCGATGCGCTACCGCGTGCTCGCCAAGGCGACGAAGGCGGCGCGCGGCAACCGCCGCGAGATGATCACGCGCACGCTTGAGGCGATCAAGAAGCGCCTCGCCGACAGCGGCATCGAAGCCATGGTGCACGGGCGCGAGAAGCACGTCTATTCGACGTACCGCAAGATGATCGAGAAGCACCTCTCCTTCTCCGAGGTGCACGACATCTTCGGCTGCCGGGTGATCGTCAAGGAGGTGCCCGCCTGCTATCTCTCTTTGGGCGCGCTGCACGGGCTGTACAAGCCCATCCCCGGCAAGTTCAAGGACTACATCGCCATCCCGAAGGCGAACGGCTACCAGTCGATCCATACCGACCTGATCGGCCCGTACGGCGTGCCGGTGGAGGTGCAGATCCGCACCGATCAGATGCACCGCCTCGCCGAGTCGGGCGTCGCCTCGCATTGGCTCTACAAGGACGACACCGACAAGCTTTCCGAGCTGCAGAAGCAGACGCATCGCTGGCTGCAGTCGCTGCTCGAGATCCAGCAGCAGTCGGGCGACCCGCACGAGTTCCTCGAGCACGTCAAGGTGGACCTGTTCCCCGACGAGGTCTACGTCTTCACGCCGAAGGGCCGCATCCTCTCGCTGCCGCGTGGCGCGACCGCGGTCGACTTCGCCTACGCGGTGCACACCGACATCGGCAACCGGTGCGTCGCGGCGAAGGTGAACGGCGAGCTGGTCCCGCTTCGCAGCGAGCTGCGCAACGGCGATCGCGTCGAGATCGTCACCGCGAGCCACGCCAAGCCCAATCCGTCCTGGCTGCAGTACGTGCGCACCGGCAAGGCGCGCTCGAACATCCGCCACTTCCTGAAGACCATGCAGTACGAGGAATCGGCGGCGCTTGGCGAGCGGCTGCTCGACCAGGCGCTGCGCGCGCTGAAGAGCTCGATCGGCGAGCTCGACGACGCGAGCTGGGAGCGCGTCGTGCGCGACAGCGGCGCGCGCTCGAAGGGGGAGCTGCTCGCCGATCTCGGCGTCGGCAAGCGGCTGCCGGCAGTCGTGGCGCGGCGGCTCCTGAAGACCATCGATTCGCGCGAAGAGACGAAGACTTCCGTCACCATCCGCGGCACCGAGGGCATGGCGGTGCAGCTCGCCACGTGCTGCCGCCCGATTCCCGGCGACGCGATCGTCGGCTCGATCAAGAAGGGGCAAGGGCTGGTCGTACACGCCGCCGATTGCCGCAGCATCGTGCGCTCCCGTAAGAACGAGCCCGATCAGTGGATCGACGTGGAATGGGACCCGCGCACCACGCGCCTCTTCCAGGCGGCAATCGACGTCACCGTGGCGAACCAGCGCGGCGTGCTCGCTCGCGTCGCCTCCCAGATCGCCGAGGCGGGGTCGAACATCGATTCGATCGCCATGGGCGAGGACCGGGCGGTGTTCACGATCATGCACTTCGTGGTCGAAGTCGCCAACCGCCAGCACCTGGCGCGCGTCATGCGCGCCCTGCGCCGCCTCCCGGACGTCAAGAAGCTCGCCCGAGTGCAGGAATAAAGGGGTCAGACCCCTTTTCGCTTTACGGCTGCCCGCGAAGAAAGAAAGGGGTCTGCCCCCTTTTTCTTACTTGATCTGAATCGTCAGCAGGAAGTCGCCGCGCACCACGTTGAGCGAGATGCGGCCCGAGGCGCGCAGCCGCTTGCTCAGGTCCGCGATGGTGCTTATGCGCCGCTGGTTAACGCCTACGATAACGTCGCCCTGTCGCAGTCCGGCCGAAAGGGCGAGCGATCCGGACTGGAGATCGACGACCTGCACGCCGCGCTCCTTGCCGCGGCTCACTTCCTGGAGAGCCGCGCCGGGAAGCTCGGGGATCGCCTGCCCGCCGGCGGCCGCCGAGCGCTCGACCTCGGCGACGCGCGCCTTCAGGACGCGCGTTTCGCCCTTCTCCTGCACGCGCAGCTCCACCGTCTCGCCAACCGGCACGACGCCGAGGCGCGCCCGGAGCTCGGCGGCACCGCGCACCGGGTGGCCGTTGAGCGCGGTGACGACGTCGCCCTTGTGCAGCCCCGCGGCGGCCGCCGGCGAATCGGGCTGCACGTCGACGATCACCGCGCCCTCGGTGCCGCCGACGGAGTCCTGCATGGTAATGCCCAGGCGGCCGCGCCGCACTTCCCCGTAGCGGATCAGCTGCTCCATCACGGCACGGGCGAGCACCGAGGGCACGGCGAAGCCGATGCCGATGTTGCCGCCCGAAGGCGCGATGATCGCGGAGTTGATGCCGACCAGCTCGCCCCTGAGATTCACCAGGGCGCCGCCCGAGTTGCCGGGGTTGATCGAAGCGTCGGTCTGGATGAAGTGCTCGTAGCCTTCCACCGAAAGGCCGCTTCGGCCGAGCGCCGAGACGATGCCCGAGGTGGCGGTCTGACCGATGCCGAACGGATTGCCGATCGCCACGACGAAGTCGCCGACCTGCAGCGAGTCGGAATCCCCCCACTTCAGCTCCGCGAGGCGCGCGGGCTCGACCTTGACGAGCGCGATGTCGGTCCCCGGGTCGGTGCCGACGAGCTTCGCCGGCAGGCGGCGGTTGTCCTTCAGCGTGACCTGGATCTGCTCGGCATCCTTGACGACGTGGGCATTGGTGACGACGTAGCCGTTCTTCGCATCGACGATCACGCCCGAGCCCGCCGCGACCTGCGGTTCCTGCTGCTCCGGCACGCCGAAGAAGCGCCGGAAGAACGGATCGCGCAGCAGCGGGTTCTGCTCCTCCGGGCTCTTCTGCAGGACAGCGATGTTCACCACCGCCGGTGTCACCTTCTCGAGGATCGGCGCGAGCGTCGCCATGCCGTCGCGCGTGGGCAGGCCTTCAGCATGGACGCCGAAAAAGCCGGCCAGGCCTATCGCTACCAGCAATGCGCGGATCATTCGTCCGACTCGGCCGGGTCGCCCTTGAGGTCACGCACCTCGGTGTTCATCGGCACGTCCTTGCGCCGGCGCTTCGCGAGCAGTTCGCCGGTGACGAAATAGTCGCCGCGCACGGCGCGCCCGGCCGCCTCGTCGAGCTCCTGCGGCCACTCGCCGAGCGAATAGCCGAACCAGGGCGACTCGGGCTTGAGCGGCGGCAGACCGAGCTCTTCCCAGATCACGCGCGCCCGCTCCATGTACTCCCGCTTCGGCAGCGAGATCGGCGGGAAATCCTCCTTCAGCGTCGCGTCGACGAGCACCGACGCGTCCTCGCCGTGGTTGCGCTTGCTGCGCGGCCCGTGGCCCTGG
>DASQYN010000272.1:0-10348 GCA_035639215.1 Burkholderiales bacterium | reverse complement strand
AGGCGGGCGAGATCCGCGTCCACCCGACCGGGACGGTGACGGTGTTCACCGGCTCGCATGCCCACGGCCAGGGACACGAGACGACCTTCGCCCAGGTGGTGGCGGATCGCCTGGGCCTCGGCATCGAGCAGGTCGAGATCGTGCACGGCGACACCTCGAAGGTGCTCTTCGGCATGGGCACCTACGGCTCGCGTTCCATCGCCGTGGGCGGCACCGCCATCGTCAAGGCGCTCGACAAGATCGTCGCCAAGGGCAAGAAGATCGCGGCGCATTTGCTCGAGGCTTCGGAGGCGGACATCGAGTACCACCGCGGCGAGTTCAAGGTGGCGGGCACCGACCGGAAGAAGAGCTTCGGCGAGGTGGCCTTCGCCGCCTACGTGCCGCACAACTATCCGCTCGACAAGCTCGAGCCGGGCCTCAACGAAAACGCCTTCTACGACCCGAGCAACTTCACGTTCCCGGCGGGCAGCTACGTCTGCGAGGTGGAGGTCGACCGCGAGACCGGAGCGACGCAGATCGTCTCGTTCACCGCGGTGGACGACTTCGGCAAGGTGATCAACCCGATGATCGTCGAGGGGCAGGTGCACGGCGGGCTGGCGCAGGGCATCGGCCAGGCGCTCACCGAGCAGTGCGCCTACGACTCGACGGGGCAGCTGCTCTCGGGCAGCTTCGCCGACTATTCGATCCCGCGCGCGAACGACGTGCCGCTCTTCAAGATCGACACGCGCGAGACGCCCTGCACCCACAACCCGCTCGGCGTGAAAGGCTGCGGCGAGGCGGGCGCGATCGGCGCGCCCGCCGCCGTGATGAACGCGATCACCGACGCGCTCGGCGTGAAGGACCTGGCGATGCCCGCCACCGCGCAGGCCGTGTGGCGCACGATGCAAAAAGCCGCTTAAGAGGAGAACGACTCATGCACGCTTTCGAATACCACCGTCCCTCGAGCACCAAGGACGCGCTCGCTCTCGCCGGCAAGAAGCCGGAGGGCAAGTTCCTCGCCGGCGGCCAGAGCCTGGTGCAGGCGATGAAGCTGCGCCTGTCCTCGCCCAGCGATCTGATCGACCTTGGCACCCTCAAGGAACTGAGCGGGATAAAGGTCTCGGGCGGCTCGGTCGAGATCGGCGCGATGACCCGCCATGCCGAAGTGGCGCACTCGGCCGAGGTGAAAAAAGCGATCCCGTCGCTCGCCGCGATGGCTTCGCTCATCGGCGACCGCCAGGTGCGCCACATGGGCACGATCGGCGGCTCGCTCGCTAACAGCGATCCCGCCGCCGACTACCCGGCGGCGGTCCTTGCCCTGAACGCGACGATCAATACCAACAAGCGAAAGATCGCCGGCGACCAGTTCTTCAAGGGCCTCTACGAGACGGCGCTCGAACCGAGCGAGCTCATCACCTCGGTCGTCTTCCAGGCGCCCAAGCGCGGCGCGTACATGAAGTTCCGCAACCCCGCTTCCCGCTTTGCCCTGGTCGGCATCTACGTCGCCGATTTCGGCGGCAACGTCCGGGTGGGCGTCACCGGCGCCGGCGCGAGCGCGTTCCGGCAGACCGAGATGGAGAAGGCGCTCTCGGCCAAGTTCGCGCCCGAGTCGGTCGCGAACATCAAGGTCAAGGCCGACGGCCTCAACAACGACCTGCACGCCTCGCCCGAATACCGCGCGCATCTGATCACCGTCATGGCGAAGCGCGCCGTCGAGCAGGCGCTTAAATAGGGACAGACCCTATTTTTCTCATTCAGGGCCCGTCACCGGGCCCTTTTCATTTCCGCGCCTAGGATTTCATGCGCGAGTGCTCGGCGCGCGCCTGGCCGATGGCGCTCTTCACGTGCTTCTTCTCCTCGGGCGGCGGCAGCACCGCCTTCAGGCCGAGCGACTGCAGCGAGAGCTCGCGCAGCCAGCCCTTCGAGTGATAGTAGTGCTCGTCCTCCTGGTCCTCGACTTCCTTGTAAGCCTGCTTCATCGCCTTGCCTTCCGCGCCGGTCATCTTCTTCGCGACCTCGCCGATCAGCTGCCAGTTGGAGTGGTCCTTCTCCTCGGCGAGCACGACGCACTCGCATGCCACGACTTCGGCCTGCGCCGGATCGCCCGCGCCGAGCGCCGCTTCCATCGCGGCGACAAGCGACTGCCCCATGTCGTGGACGATCTTGCGTCCGGGCGTCTGCTCCTCGGGATCGAGCTGCATCTGGCTCAGGACGTCGTGCAGCACCTGCACGTGCCGCTCTGTCTCCTGGTGGTACTTGTCCCATTCTTCCTTCAGATCCTCGTTCTGCGCGCACTTGAGCGCCGTCTCGTAGATCTTGACGCCGCCCTTCTCGTGCTCCAGCGACTGGAGCAGGAGCTCTTTCACTATTGGCATTTCCATGACGCCTCCTTTCGGGTCGAAGGCGTCGAGCAACCGGCGTGCCGGCGCGCTATTCGACGACCTCGTCGGAGCGCAGCAGCAGGTCCGGCGGAATGGCGAGCTCGAGCGAGCGCGCGGTGCGGCGGTTGAGCACGAACTCGAACTTGTTCGCCTGACCCATGGCGAGCGCACCCGGCTTCGCGCCCTTGAGGATCTTGTCGACGTAGGCGGCGGCCCGGTAATAGAGGTTCGGGTAGCTCGCCCCGTACGAGGCGAGGCCGCCCGCCTCGACGAACTGCCGGTCGGCGTAGATAGCGGGAAGGCGCTGCAGCGCCGCCGTCTCGATCACGGCGCTCTGCATCGCGGGCGACAGGGTCGCCATGCCGACGAGCAGCCCGTCGACGCCCTTGCGGACCGCCTGGCCGAGCACCTTCGGCACGTCGCTGGAGGGTCGCAGGTCGATCATCTCGGCCCGCAGCCTTAACCCCGGGGCCGCCGCCTCGGCCACCTTCCACGAGGCAAGCGAGGCCGGATTGCGCGAGTTGACGAATACGCCGAGGCGCGTCATCCCGGGCGCGAGCGCTTTCAGGAGCTCCATGCGCTTCGGGCCGAGCTCGTTGGCGTTGCTCGCGAGCCCGGTCAGCTTGCCGCCGGGCGCCTCGAGGCTCGCGACGAGGCCCGTCTCCAGCGGATCGGCGATGGCGGTGGCGACGATCGGCACGTTCCCGGCCTGCGCCGCGGCGAGCGCGGCCGGCGTGCCGCGGGTCAGAAAAACATCCACGTTCTGTCGTACCAGCTCGGCCGCGAGCGCGGCAAAGCGCTTGGTGCGGCCCTGCGCCGCGCGATAGAGCACGAGGTAGGTGGTCCCCTCGACGTAGCCGAGCTCCTGCATCCCTTTGTGGAACTCGACGAGGTTGGCGTTGTTCGCGCGGATCGGCAGGTTCTCGAGCATGCCGATGCGCGCCTGGCGCGCCGGTTGCGCGCGCAACGGCATGGCCGCCAGGATAAGCAGGCTCGCTAAGGCTCGACGGCGCGCGTCCATGGACGACCTCTCCCGTCGATAGTGTGCGCCGGAACGGCCGCCGACGGAACCGGTCTGGCGGCGTGACATCAAATCCCGGAAAATGGCCTTCTTTCCCTCCGGAGCCTCATGCCGCCCCTTCCAGAGTCCATCGATGCCACGCAGGCGCTCCTTGCGAGCGGCGACTACGTCGCCGAGCGCAGCCTCGCCACGTCGCTCTTCCTCGCCCTCGCCATGCGCCGGCCGCTCTTCCTCGAGGGCGAGGCGGGCGTCGGCAAGACCGAGATCGCGAAGGTGCTCGCGCAGGCGCTCGGGCGCGAGCTGATCCGCCTGCAGTGCTACGAGGGCCTCGATATCGCGCAGGCCGCCTACGAGTGGAACTATCCGCGGCAGATGATCGAGATCCGCATGGCCGAGGCCGAGGGCGTCAAGTCCCGCGAGGGCCTCGAGCAGGACATCTTTTCCGAGCGCTTCCTCATCCGACGGCCGCTGCTGCGCGCGCTCGAGCCGCTCGGCGCCGCGCCGGTGCTGCTCATCGACGAGCTCGACCGCACCGACGAGCCTTTCGAGGCCTACCTGCTCGAGGTGCTCTCGGACTGGCAGATCACCATCCCGGAGATCGGCACGCTGCGCGCCGCCGAGCCGCCGATCGTCGTCATCACCTCCAACCGGACGCGCGAGATCCACGACGCGGTGAAGCGGCGCTGCTTCTACCACTGGGTCGATTACCCCGACGCGGCGCGCGAGCTCGAGATCCTGCATCGCAAGGCGCCGAAGGCGAGCGCCTCGCTCTCGAAGGAGGTGGTCGCCTTCGTGCAACGGCTGCGCAAGACCGAGCTCTTCAAGGTGCCCGGGGTCGCCGAGACCATCGACTGGACGAACTGCCTGGTGGCGCTCGACCGCATGGTGCTCGATCCCGAGACCGTGAACAACACGCTCGGCGTGCTGCTCAAGTACCGCGACGATCTCGAGCGGGTGGCGGGCGAGGAAGCCGAGCGCCTGGTCGGCGAGGCGCGCACCGCCGCCGCTTCCGTCCCCGGCTGATGGCCGGCTCTTTCCTGCGCCGGCTCTTCGGCGGCGGCTTCGCCGCCGCCGATCGCGGCGTGCCGCGCCTGCTTTCGCTCTGCGAGGCGCTGCTCGCCGAGAGCGGCGAGTACGCGAGCGCCGCGATCGCGCGCGACGCCCTCGCCGCCTACCAGGTCCTCGACGAGGCCGCGCGCGAGGCCTTCTTCGATGCGCTGGCGCGCCAGTATTCGCCGCCGCCCGAAGCGGTGGTCAAGGTCGCCGGCGCGTACCAGGCCGATCCGTCGCCGGCGAACTTCATCGCCCTCCAGGAAGTGGTCGAGCCGAAGCGCCAGGAGCTCTTCCGGCGCCTCAACATGGCCCCCGGGGGCACCGCCGCGCTCGTCGAGATGCGAAAGACGCTGCTCAAGGGGCTGCGCGCGCACCCCGAGTGGCGGGTGATCGACGCGGACCTCATGCATTTGCTTCGCTCGTGGTTCAACCGCGGCTTCCTGCGCCTGGAGCGCATCGACTGGCGTACTCCGGCGCTGGTGCTGGAGAAGCTGATCGACTACGAGGCGGTGCACGCGATCCGCGGCTGGTGGGACCTGCGCCGGCGGCTCGAGGGCGATCGGCGCTGCTTCGCCTTCTTCCACCCGCAGCTTCCGGACGAGCCGATCATCTTCATCGAGGTCGCCCTCACCCGCGGCATGAGCGCGCATGTGCAGCCGCTCATCGACCAGCGCGCCCCGGTCGGCTCGCCGCAGCAGGCCGACTGCGCCATGTTCTACTCGATCACCAACTGCCAGGAAGGGCTGCGCGGAATTTCGTTCGGCAACCTGCTGATCAAGCAGGTGGCCGAGGACCTGAAGCGCGAATTCCCGCACCTGCGCCGCTTCGCCACGCTCTCGCCGATCCCCGGCTTCCGGCGCTGGCTCGAGCAGACCGCCGACAAGGACCTGAGCGCGAGGATCGCCGACCCGGCCTGGCACCTCGGCGAGGTGCCCGAGTCGCTGCAGAAGCAGCTGCTGCAGCTGTGCGCCTATTACCTGTTGAATGCCAAGCAAGCCAATGGGGAAGAGCGCGCAGGGGCGGAACCGCTGGACCCGGTGGCGCGCTTCCACCTCGGCAACGGCGCGGCGCTCGAGCGGCTGAACTGGCTGGGCGACACCTCCGAGCAAGGCATGGCGCGCTCGGCCGGGATGATGGTGAACTACGTCTACTGGCTCGCCGAGGTGGAGAAGAACCACGAGCGCTACTTCCGCGAGCACTTCATCGCCGCCTCGCCCGTGATCGAGAAGCTGGCGCGCGAGGCGCCCATCGCGCCGCCGGCCACGCAAAAGGGAGCCGCTTGACGGGGGGTAGGCTCCCCGAGAACGTGATGCATTTTGCGCGGCTGCTCCGGGCGGCAGGGCTGCGCATCGGCCCCGACCGGGTGGTCGACTGCGTGAAGGCGCTCGAGATCATCGGCCCGCCGCGCAACAACCCGCGCCGCGACGACTGGTACTGGACGATGTCGGCGGTGCTGCTTTCGCGCGAGGAGCAGCGGCCGGTCTTCGACCAGGCGTTCCAGATCTTCTGGCGCGACCCGAAGCTCGCCGAGCGCATGATGCACGCGCTGCTGCCCAAGGCGCACGGCCGCGCCGCGAAGCCCGAGGAGCAGCAAAGCCAGCGCCTCACCGACGCGCTGTTCCAGCAGAAGGCCAAGGAAAAGGCGCCCGAGCAGCGCCTGGAGCTCGAGGCGCGGCTCACCTTCTCCTCGCGCGAGATCCTGCAGCGCATGGACTTCGACACCATGTCGGCGGCCGAGCTCGCCGAGGCGAAGCGCATGATCGCCGGGCTGCGGCTGCCTCTGCCCGAAGTGCGAACGCGGCGCTACTACCCCTCTGCCCACGGAAACCGGGTGGACCTGCGCCGGTCCCTGAGGGAAACGCTGCGCGAGGGCGGCGACCTCATCCCGCTCGTCCATTCGGCGCGCCGCGAGCTGCACCCGCCGCTCGTCGTGCTGTGCGACATCTCGGGCTCGATGAACCCGTATGCGCGCATGTTCCTGCACTTCCTGCACGCCATCACCAACGACCGCGACCGGGTGAGCGTCTTCGTCTTCGGCACCCGCCTCACCAACATAACGAGGCAGTTGCGACATCGGGACGTCGATGTCGCAATGGCCAAGGTGGCGGACGCCATCAAGGACTGGTCGGGCGGCACGCGCATCGGCGCGTCGCTGCGCGAGTTCAACTTCAAGTGGGCGCGGCGCAGCCTGGGGCAGAACGCCTGCGTGCTGCTCGTCTCCGACGGCCTGGACCGCGAGGCGGGCGAGGGCCTGTCGGAGGAGATGGAGCGCCTCGCGATGAGCTGCCGCTACCTGGTCTGGCTCAACCCGCTGCTGCGCTACGAGAAGTTCGAGGCGCGGCCGGCCGGCGTGCGCGCCATGCTGCCGCACGTCGACCTCTTCCTGCCGGTGCATAATCTGCAGAGCCTGGTCGATCTTGCCAGGACGCTGAGCGAACCCGAGACCATGGAGAGACGCGCATGGAAATGACCGGCGAGCAGCTCGTCCCGGCGCCGCAGCAGGCGGTCTGGGATGCGCTCAACGATCCGGAGATGCTGAAGGCCTGCGTGCCGGGCTGCGAGTCCATCGAGCCCGCCGGCGAGAATGCCTACCAGGTGCTGATGGTGGCGCGCGTCGGCCCGGTAAGCGCCAAGTTCAAGGGCAAGCTCACCCTTTCGGACATCCACCCGCCGCAGTCCTACTCGCTCGCCTTCGAAGGCCAGGGCGGGCCCGCCGGATTTGCCAAGGGAGGAGCAAAGGTCAGTCTGTCGCCGCAGAATAGTCAGACGCGGCTCGCCTACGACGTCAAAGCGAGCGTCGGCGGCAAGCTCGCGCAGATCGGCTCGCGGCTGGTCGACGCCGCGGCGAAGAAGGTCGCCGACGACTTCTTCCGCAACTTCAACGAGAAGGTGGCGGCGCAGCAGCGCAGCGAGGACACCACGGTCATCCTGCCGAAGGCGGACGAGCAGGACCGCCCGGCGAGCGAGCCGGGCGACCGCCAGCTGCCGACGCTCTCCAATACCAAGCTCGCCGTCTTCGCCGCCGGCGTGCTGGTCGTCGTGATCGCCGCCCTGATCGCGCTCCTCCACTGAAATGTCGGATCCGGAACGGCGGGAGGCGGCGCTTCTCAATACGGAGCTGCGCAACTTCACGCGCCTCTCCGAGGTGCTCGAGCCGTCCAAGGTGCTCGAGCTCGCCAACGACTTCTTCTCGCTCGCCGCAATGGCGGTCACCGCCAACCGCGGCAAGGTGCTCTCGGTGCAGAACGACATGCTGGTGTCGGCGTTCAGCTCCTCGGACCGGCAGCAGTTCTGCGAGCGGGCGCTCAAGGCGGCGCAGGACATCCAGCGCGAGTTCGGGCCGATGGCCGACGAGTGGAAGGCGTCCTACGGGCTGCCGGCCGCCGTTTCCTCGGCCGCGCACGTCGGCGAGGCGGTGTTCGGCATGGCGGGGCCGATCGCCGCGCAGCAGTTCGTCGGCTTCGGCGACTGCGTGAGCATCGCCGACCGGCTGGTGCACCGCGCGCGCAACGGCGAGATCGTCTTCTCGCTCGACTTCATGAATTGCCTGAGCCCGGCGACCGTCAAGGCCATCGCCGCCGAGGAGCTGCCCCCGGTCGAGCTCACGCGCCGGCCGGCGATCCGCCTCTTCGGGCTGCCGCTCGAGAAGCGGCTCGACTTCACCTAGCCGCGCCTGTCGCCCCCGCGAAGGCGGGGGCCCAGTTCGTTTTTAAAAAATTATGGGTTCCCGCCTTCGCGGGAACGACGGTTCGCCGCCTTTCCAGCGTCCTTGGCCGGAACCGTCCAGAGGAAAATCCGCTCGCCTTCCATCTCGACCTGGCGGTCGGGATCCCAGCCGCGGATGCCCCACTGGTGCGAGACGACGCGAGCGCCGGGCCTCAGCGCGAGCAGCTTGGGCTTCAGCTTGTCGTTGAGTTCTGGCAGCAGGTAGAGCGTGACCACCGTGGCGCTGCTGAAGTCGGTCGCAAACAGATCGGCGCGCCGAAACTCGACGAGGTGGCTGACGCCCTCGCGCCGCGCGTTCTCGTTGGCCTCGGCGATGCGCTGCGGATCCGCATCGACGCCGTAGGCGCGGATGCCGTAGCGCTTCGCCGCAGCAATCGGGATCCGGCCGTCGCCGCAGCCGAGGTCGTAGAGCACGTCGCCCTCGTGGAGGCTCGCGAGGCGCAGCATCTCGTCGACCACGAGCTGCGGCGTGCCGACGAACGGCACGTCGATCCCCGGCGCCGAGGCGCAGTCGCCCAGGAAAAGAGCGAGGATCGGGAAAAAGAGCCGAAGCGTCAATCGCCGGCGATCGTCATGCCTTCGACGAGAATCGAGCCGCAGGAGCGGCCGCTCCTCACCAGCACGTCGGAGCCGATCGCGGCGATGCCGTTGAACATGTCCTTCAGGTTGCCGGCGATGGTGATCTCCTCCACTGGGAAGCGGATCTCGCCGCCCTCGACCCAGTAGCCCGCCGCGCCGCGCGAATAGTCGCCCGTCACCATGTTGATGCCGTGGCCGAGCAGCTCGGTGACGAGCAGCCCGCGCCCCATCTCGCGCAGCATGCCTTCGAAGTCGGGCCCTTGCGATCGAACCACCAGGTTGTGATGGCCGCCCGCGTTGCCGGTGCTCTTCATCCCGAGCTTGCGCGCCGAGTAGCTCGAGAGAAAGTAGCCCTGCAGCACGCCGTCCGCCACCACCAGGCGCGGCTTCGTCGCGACGCCCTCGTCGTCGAACGGCGTGCTCGCCGCGCCTTGCGCCTCGAGCGGCCGCTCCTCGATGCGCACGAGCGGCGCGAACACGCGCTTTCCCAGGCTGTCGGCGAGGAAGCTGGTCTTGCGGTAGAGGTTGCCGCCGTTCACGGCGGAGACGAAATGGCCGAGCAGGCCGATCGCCGCCGGCGCCTCGAACAGCACCGGCGCCTTGCAGGTGGCGATCTTGCGCGCGCCCAGGCGCGCCGCGGCGCGCTGCCCCGCGTAGCGGCCGAGCGCCACCGGATCGGCAATGTGCTCGGGCACGCGCGAGCTCGAGTACCAGTCGTCGCGCTGCATGAGGCCCTTGTCCTCGGCGATCACGGCGCACGACAGGTAATGGCGCGACCCCGGATAGCCGGCCATGAAGCCATGGCTGTTGGCGAGCACGAACTGCGACTGCTGCGTCGAGACCGTCGCGCCCTCGGAATTGCGGATCTTCCTCGAAGCCGAGAACGCCGCCGCCTCGCAGCGCCGGGCGAGCTCGATCGCCTCCTCGCTCGAGAGCGCCCAGGGATGGAACAGATCGAGCTCGGGCGGATCGTCGGCGAGCAGCTCCGGATCCGGAAGGCCGGCGGCATCGTCCTCGGCGGTCTGGCGCGCGATGGCGAGCGCGGCGTCGACCGTCTGCTCCAGCGCCGCGCGCGAGAGGTCCGAGGTGCTGGCATGCCCCCGCCTGACGCGGGGACGCTCGCCGAAATACACCGTCACGCCGACGGAGCGATCGCGGTTGTGCTCGAGGGTGTCGGGCTTGCCCTTCCTCACGGTGACGGTGAGGCCGTAGGCCTCCGAGACCTCGCAGTCGCAGCCCTGGGCGCCGCCGGCGCGCGCCCGGTCGAGGACGATCTTCGCCAGCTCGCGCAGCGACTGCGGCGTGAACGTGAAACCGTGGTGCTTCGGCATGGGGGCGCTATGATAACTGCGATGCAGGATGCTTCCGATCGCAAGGCCGAGGGTTCCGGCCCCGTCAGCAAGACCAAGCGCAAGCAGGAAATGCACGAGCTCCAGGCGCTCGGGGCGGCGCTCGTCGAGCTGCCCGAGGCGCAGCTCCGCTCCCTCGAGCTCGACCAGGACCTGCGCGAGGCGGTACTCGAGGCAAGGCGCATCTCCAGCCACGAGGCGCGCCGGCGGCAACTGCAATACATCGGCCGGCTGATGCGCGACGTCGACGCGGCGCCCAT
>DASQYN010000271.1:0-17846 GCA_035639215.1 Burkholderiales bacterium | reverse complement strand
CGGGCATCGAGGTGGCCTCGCTCGGCGTGCAGGTTCACGGCGGCATGGGATTCGTCGAGGAGACCGGCGCGGCGCAATACCTGCGCGATGTGCGCATCACGACGATCTACGAAGGCACGACCGGCATCCAGGCCATGGACCTGGTCGGCCGCAAGATCGCGCGCGAAGGCGGCGCCACCGCCCGCGCCTGGCTCGGCTCGGTGAAAGCCGTCGAGCGCGAACTTTCGCAGTCCGCCAGCGAAGAGCTCAAGGCGCTCGGCGCTCGCCTCGAGGCCGGCATTCAGGCGGTCGCGGATGGCGTGGACTACATCGTCGCGACGAAGGACCCGCGCGCGAGCTTCGCCGGCGCCGTGCCGTTCCTCAAGCTGATGGGCGTCGTCGCCGGCGGCTGGCAGATGGGCCGCGCGGCGCTCGCCGCCGAGAAGCGGCTCGCGTCGGGAGACCGGCCGTTCCTGCAGGCGAAGATCGCCACGGCGCGCTTCTACGGCGAGCACGTGCTGGTCCAGGCGCCGGCGCTTCGCGACACGGTCGTGCGCGGCGCGAGTGCCGTGATGGCGGTACCGGAAGATCAGTTCCTCGCCGCCTAGCGGCGCAAGCCACCCGCCGCCTAGCGGCGGATGCCGAAGAAACGCTGGATTTTCCTGAGCAGGTCCGCGGATTCCACCGGCGCGGCGACCGGCTGCGTCGCGAAAGCCTCGCGCACCTTCTCCAGCTCGGGCTTGCGCGAGCTCAGGACGCGGCTCATGCCCTCGGCGATTTCCGGCCGCGAAAGCAGCAGGCCCTGGAAGGAGACGCGGTCGAGCCGGTAGCACTCGACGTCGGTCTTCGAGATCACCGTGGCGCTGCGCGCATCGCCGGTGAGCAGCGCCATCTCGCCGAAGAACTGGCCGGGCCGCAGGGTGGCGAGCACCTGCGGCTCGCCCGCCTCCGGCTCGTAGCGCACCTCCACCTCGCCGAAGGCGACGATATAGAGCCAGTGCGCGATGTTGCCCTGCTTGGTGATGATGTCGCCGCGGGCGAAGGGCGCGTACTGCAGGCGTTCGGCGACTTCGCCGATCTCGTCCTCCGACAGCACGGAAAAGAGATCGACGCCGCGCAACATCTCCAGGCGCCGGCCGATCTCCCGGCGGCGAACCGCGTCGGCGTGCGCCTCGTCGCGCGCCACCGAGTGAACGGTGCGCTGCTCCTCCGCGATGCGGATACCGGCGCGCTGCAGCGAGGCGAACAGGTGCACTCTCACCATGGAGTCGGTCATGTCCTCCTCGGCAAGATCGGTGAGGAAATAGCGCAGGTGATAGCTCAGGTTGCCGGCCTCGAAGCCGTGCAGCACGGTGCTCGGCGCCGGAGCGCGCGCGACGTTCGCGATCGGCACGTCGCGCATCTCGTCGTTCACCGTGGCGATGACGCGCGCCGGCGGAACCCCCGGGTCGACCATGAACGAGAGCGTGCGCCGCCACTGCAGCGGGTTGCCCTCGCGCTTGCCGAGGATGGCGACGCGGCCCTTCATCATCGTGCTGTTCGGCACCACCACCGTCTCCCAGCTGGTGGTTTCGAGCGTCGTCGAGCGCCAGCCGATGTCGCGCACGCGGCCGGTCAGGCCGTCGACGCGCACCCAGTCGCCGACTTGCACGCTGTTGTCGATGTGGATCGCCAGCCCGCCGATCACGTTGCCCAGCGTGTCCTGCATCGCGAAGGCGACGACCGCGGTGAGGATCGCCGAGGTGGTGACGATGCTCGAGAGGTCGACGCCCGCGCCGCGCAGCTGCGCGAAGGCGTAGACGACGTAGACCACGACGATCGACAGGTCTTCGATGATGCGCGGCGGCTCGCGCCGCGCGAGCGGCAGGAGCAGGCGGAAGAGCGCGAAGCCGAGCAGGCGGATGAGCGCGATCGCCGAGACGATGCGAAAGACCGTGTGCACCACGCTGCTCGCGCCCGGCACGCCGAGCAGGTCGAGCCCCCACGCCGCCGCCTGGCCGGCCACGCCGAAGAGAAAGAGCCACAGGGTGTTGAGGAACACCGGGCGCTCGTGCGGCCGGAAGCGCAGCAGCAGCCCCGACACGACGAGCGCGAGCAGCGTCAGCCACGGCACCTCCGAGTGCATGGCTGCCGAGAGCGTGGAGTCGACCATGGCGCTAGAAGCGGATGCGGCCGACCAGCATGTCCTTCCACATCACCCAGTCGCCGAGAAAGCTGTACAGCGGATAGGTGAAGGTCGCCGGCCGGTTCTTCTCGAAGAAGAAGTGCCCCACCCAGGCGAGCAGGTAGCCGGCGACCAGGCCGGCCAGCAGCCACCAGAAGTTCAGCGTCGAGAACGAGTGCAGGATCGCGAGGATCCCGAGCGTCGTGCCGGCGAAGTGCAGCCGGCGGCAGGTCCGGTTGGCATGCTGGGATAGATAAAACGGGTAAAACTCCCTAAAACGCCGGTATGCCACGGCTTTTTCTCCCATGCCGGCATTCTACTGGCGTAGGAACAATCGTGGCGTCGGCGGGTCTGTAGCTAGTGGCGAAGATCCTTGTCGCCGACGACCACCGCGCCAACCGCGCCGCGCTGGCCGCGCTGCTCGAGACGGCCGGCCACGAAGTGCTCGCCGCGGAGAACGGCCGGGAGGCGCTCGCGCAGGCGCGCGAGGCTTCGCCCGAGCTGATCATCTCCGACGTGCTGATGCCGGCCATGGACGGCTACGAGCTGGCGCGCCGCCTAAAGCTCGACCCGGCCACGGCCGGGATCAGCGTGATGTTCTACACGGCCTACTTCGGCGGCCAGGACGCCAAGGACCTCGCGCAGGCGCTCGGTGTCGCGCGGGTGCTGGTCAAGCCCTCGCCGAACGAGGCGATCCTGTCCGCCGTTGTTGATCTGCTCGCCGAGCGGCCGAGCGCGGCGCCGCGGCCGGGCGACGAGCTCGACCGGGAGCATCTTCGCCTCATGGTCGACCAGCTGCTCGAGAAGACCGGCGTTCTCGAGGCCCAGCAGCAGCGCATCGAGCGGCTCAACCGCACGCTCGAGATGCTCTCTGCGGTGAACGCGCTCATCGTGCGCGCTTCCGACCCGCGCGCGCTGCTCGACGAGGCCTGCCGGGTGGCGATCGAGAAGGGCGGGTTCCGGCTCGCGGCGGTCGGCCTCGCCGACCCGCGCGACGGCCGCCTCAAGCAGGCGGCGGCCGCGGGCACGGGCAGCGCGGAGCGGGACCTGCAGCGCCTGCGGCCGGGCGCGGAAGCCGTGGTGTGGAACGACAGCGAGAGCGGGCCGTTCGTCGCGCTGCCGCTGCTCGTCAACGGCGAAGTGGCCGGCATGCTTCTGCTCTACGCCCGCTCGCCGGACTTCTTCGACGCCGAGGAAATGCGCCTCCTCGAGGAGCTGGCGGGCGACGTGTCGTTCGCTTTGCACCACCTCGAGCAAAGGGCGCGCATGGATTACCTCGCGTACCACGACTCGCTCACCGACCTGCCCAATCGCAGCCTGTTCACCGATCGCATGACGCAGGCGCTGAATACGGCGCGGCGCGAGAAGCGCTTCGCCGCCGCGGTATTCCTCGACGTCGAGCGCTTCCGGATGGTGAACGAGACGTTCGGCCGCAAGGCGGGCGACGATCTGCTGCGTCGCATCGGCTCGCGGCTGGTCGCCGCGGCACGCGAGCAGGACACCGTGGCGCGCGTCGGCGCCGACCACTTTGCCATCGCCGTCGCTCCCTTCGACCGGCCCGGCGACACGACGCACGAGGTGATCGAGCGCATCGAGCGCGCGTTCGCCGAGCCGATCGTCATCGACGGCATGGAGCTGCGCGTGCTGCTGAAATCCGGCATCGCGGTGTTTCCCGCCGACGGCGAGTCGACCGAGTCGCTCTGCGGCAACGCCGAGACCGCGCTCTCGAAGGCCAAGCAGACGAACCAGCGCTATCTTTTCTACGCGCCGGAGATGAACGCGCGCGTCGCCGAGTCGCTGGCGATGGAGAACCGGCTGCGCCGCGCGCTCGAGGACGGCCAGCTCTCGCTGCATTACCAGCCGAAGATCGACATGAAGAGCGGGGCGGTCGCCGGGCTGGAGGCGCTGATCCGCTGGACCGATCCCGAGCTCGGCGCGGTGCCGCCGGCGAAGTTCGTGACCCTGATGGAGGAGACCGGGATGATTCTCGCCGCGGGGCGCTGGGCGCTGCGGCAGGCGGCGCGCGATATCCGGCACTGGCGCTCGCTCGGCGTCGCCGTGCCGCGCGTCTCGGTCAACGTCTCGGCGATCCAGCTTCGCCAGCCCGACTTCGTCGAGTCGGTGCTGCACGCCCTGCCGGTGAACGACCGGCCGCTGCTCGACCTCGAGATCACCGAAAGCGTGCTCGTCGAGGACATCGAGGAAAGCACTCGCAAGCTGCAGACGCTGCGCCGTGCCGGCATCGAGATCTCGGTCGACGACTTCGGCACCGGCTATTGCTCGCTCGGCTATCTCGCGCGCCTGCCGGTCGACACCCTGAAGATCGACCGCAGCTTCGTCGTGCACATGCCCGACGCCGGCTATCCGCGCAACATCGTGGCGATGATCGTCTCGCTCGCGCACACGCTCGGATTGAAAGTGATCGCCGAAGGTGTCGAGGAGGACAGCCAGGTGCACCTCCTCAAGGAGCTCGGCTGCGACCAGATCCAGGGCTTCTACGCCTGCCAGCCGTTGCCTGCTGACCGCGTCGAGGGGCTGCTCCGCCGCGGCACCGACTTCGGGCTGCAGCGGCGCATCGCTGCGGCGTGAAAAAGGGGTCAGGACCCTTTTCCCGGCAACGCGCAGCTCAGGGAAAAGGGTCCTGACCCCTTTTTCTACATATTGGGGTAGTTAGGACCGCCGCCGCCCTCGGGCGCGACCCAGACGATGTTCTGGCGCGGGTCCTTGATGTCGCAGGTCTTGCAGTGCACGCAGTTCTGCGCGTTGATCTGCAGGCGCGGGTTCGTCTCGAGATCGACGAACTCGTAGACGCCGGCGGGGCAATAGCGCTGCTCGGGGCCCGCGTACTCGACGAGGTTGCGCACCGCGAGCGACGGGTCCTTGAGCCGCAGGTGCACCGGCTGGTCCTCGTTGTGGTTGGTGTTCGAGACGAACACCGACGAGAGCCGGTCGAAGGTGAGCGCGCCGTCGGCCTTGGGATAGACGATCGGCGTGGCTTCGGTCTTGCGCTGCAGCGTCTCGTGGTCGGCATGCTGGTGGTGCAAGGTCCAGGGCGCGCGCCCGCGGAACAGCACCTGGTCGATGCCGACCATGAGCGTGCCGGTGTAAAGACCCTTGGCCATCCACGGCTTGAAATTGCGCGCCCGGTAGAGCTCGTCGTAGAGCCAGCTTTTCCGGAAAGCCGCCGGGTAGCTCTCCAGCGCGTCGTGGGCGCGGCCGGCCTTTAGCGCCGCGCATGCCGCGTCGGCGGCGAGCATGGCGGACTTGATGGCGCAGTGGCTGCCCTTGATGCGCGAGGCGTTGAGGAATCCGGCATCGTCGCCGATCAGTGCGCCGCCGGGGAACACCAGCTTCGGCAGCGACTGCAGCCCTCCGGCGGTAATCGCGCGCGCGCCGTAGCTGATTCTCTTCCCTCCTTCGAAGAACTTGCGGATCTCGGAGTGGGTCTTGAACCGCTGGAACTCCTCGTACGGCGAGAGGTAGGGATTCTCGTAGGCCAGGCCGACGACGAAGCCGACCGCCACCTGCCGGTTGTCCTGGTGGTAGAGGAACGAGCCGCCGTACGTGTCTGCAGCGAGCGGCCAGCCGGCGGTGTGCACCACGAGGCCCGGCTCATGCCGCTCTGGCCTGACTTCCCATAGCTCCTTCAGGCCGATGCCATAGACCTGCGGATCGACCGCCTTACGCAGGTCGTATTTCGCCTCGAGCTGCTTGCCGAGATGGCCGCGGCAACCTTCGGCGAAGAACGTGTACTTGCCATGGAGCTCCATCCCCGGCTGGTAGGCGTCCGTTTTCTCGCCCTTGCGGTTGATGCCCAAGTCGCCGGTCGCCACGCCGATGACTTTTTCTTCCTGGTACAGGATTTCGGCAGCAGCGAAGCCGGGGAAGATCTCGACGCCGAGCGCCTCGGCTTGCTTCCCCAGCCAGCGGCAGACATTGCCCAGGCTGACGACATAGTTGCCGTGGTTCTTGAAGCATCCGGGCAGGGCCCACGCGGGCGCTTCGAGGAAGGACTTTTCGGAGAGAAAAAGGAACCGGTCGCGGCTGACCGGCACATCGAGCGGCGCGCCCTTTTCCTTCCAGTCGGGGAAGAGCTCGGCGAGCGCGCGCGGGTCCATGACGGCGCCCGAAAGAATGTGCGCGCCGACCTCCGAGCCTTTCTCGAGCACGCACACGGAAACGTCCGGAGAGACCTGCTTCGCGCGGATGGCCGCCGCGAGTCCGGCAGGGCCGGCACCGACTACCACGAGGTCGTACTGCATCGATTCGCGCGCCATCGGCAAATTATAATTTGTTGTTTCCATGGCCGAAAAAAAGCTGGTGCATATCGAGCGCATCGCCATCCGCTGGGGCGACATGGATGCGATGGGGCACGTCAACAACACGGTGTACTTTCGCTTCATGGAGCAGGCGCGCATCGGCTGGTTCGAGGCGCTCGTGCCGCGCGGCGAGGCCTGGCAGGGCACCGGCATCGTCATCGCCAACGCTTCCTGCAACTTCAAGCGGGCGATGAACTATCCCGGCACCGTCGAGGTCAAGGTCTACGTGTCCTCGCCAGGAGCGTCGAGCGTCCCGACCTTCTACGACCTGACGATCGGCGACGAGCTCTACGCCGACGGCGCGGCGACCGTCGTCTTCGTCGACATGGCGCGGCAGAAGCCGGTGCGCATTCCCGAGTCGATCCGCTCGAGGTTGCAGTGAGCGCTCCGATGTGGGCGCCGAGCGCGGAACGCGCCGCGCAAACGGCGATGGCCCGCTTCATGCGCGAGGCCGGCAAAGCCGACTACGCCGCGCTCCACCGGTGGTCCGTAGAGCACGCCGAGGATTTCTGGAACCGCCTCTGGGATTTCTGCGGCGTAATCGGAGACAAGGGCGGGCGTACCCTCGTCGACGGCGGCCGCATGCCGGGGGCACGCTGGTTTCCGGACGGCCGGCTCAACTTCGCGGAAAATCTTCTGCGCCGGCAAGACGGGGGCGACGCCGTCATCTTCTGGGGCGAGGACCGGATCAAGCGGCGGCTCACTTGGCAGCAGCTGAATCGCCTCGTCTCCCGCATGGCGCAGGCGCTCGCCGACGCAGGCGTCGAGAAAGGCGATCGGGTCGCCGGCTACCTGCCGAACCTGCCGGAGTCTGTCGCGGCGATGCTGGCGACGGCGAGCCTCGGCGCCGTGTGGTCCAGCTGCTCGCCGGATTTCGGCGTGCAGGGCGTGCTCGACCGCTTCGGCCAGATCGCGCCCAAGGTGCTCTTCGTCGCCGACGGCTACCTCTACGGCGGCAAGGAGTTCGATTGTCAGCAGAAGGCCGCCGCGGTGCTCGATCGCCTGCCGAGCGTCGAGGAATGCGTGGTCATCGATTATCTCGGCGAGACCACCACCGCGGGAACGTCGCTCTACGAGTTTCTCGAGCCGTTCGATCCGGCGCCGCTCGGCTTCCAGCGCTGCGAGTTCAACCATCCGCTGTACATCCTCTACTCCTCGGGAACCACCGGGGTGCCGAAATGCATCGTCCACGGCTCGGGCGGCACGCTCCTGCAGCATCTGAAGGAGCAGCGGCTGCACAGCGACGTGCGCGAAAGCGACCGGCTTTTCTACTTCACCACCCTTGGCTGGATGATGTGGAACTGGCTCGTCTCGGGCCTCGGCTGCGGCGCGACGCTGCTTCTTTACGACGGCTCGCCGTTCGCGGGGCGCGGCCGCGTACTGTTCGATCTCGCCGATGCCGAGGCCATGACGCACTTCGGCACCTCGGCGAAGTTCATCGACGCCGCCGCCAAGATGGGCCTCAAGCCGCGCGAAACGCACCGCCTCGACAAGCTGAGGGCGGTGCTCTCGACCGGCTCGCCGCTCGTGCCCGAAGGCTTCGACTACGTCTACCACGAGCTGAAGAGCGACGTTTGCCTCTCCTCGATCTCCGGCGGGACCGACATCGTCTCCTGCTTCGTGCTCGGCAATCCCGCCGGACCGGTCTGGCGGGGCGAGATCCAGGCCAAAGGGCTCGGCATGGCGGTCGAGGTCTACGACGAGCACGGTAAGGCCTTGACCGGCGAGAAGGGCGAGCTGGTCTGCACGAGGCCCTTTCCGTCGATGCCGATCGGCTTCTGGAACGACCCCGACGGCGCGAAGTATCGTGCCGCGTACTTCGAGAGGTATGCGAACGTCTGGCGCCACGGCGACTGGTGCGAGATCACCGCGCATGGCGGCGTGATCATCTACGGCCGTTCCGACGCGGTGCTCAACCCCGGCGGCGTGCGCATCGGCACCGCGGAGATCTACCGTCAGGTCGAGCAGCTCGAGGACGTTGTCGAGTCGCTCGTCATCGGCCAGGACTGGCAGGGTGACGTGCGCGTCGTGCTCTTCGTCAAGCTGCGCGGAGGCCTTTCGCTCTCGGAGGAGCTGACTACGGCGATAAAGCGGCGGATCCGCGAGAACACCACCCCGCGCCACGTGCCGGCCAAGATCCTGCAGGTCGCCGACATCCCCCGCACCAAGAGCGGCAAGATCGTCGAGCTCGCGGTGCGCGACGTGGTGCACGGCCGCGCGGTAAAGAACCTGGAGGCGCTCGCTAATCCCGAGGCACTCGAGCATTTCCGCCAGCGGCCGGAGCTCGACGCTTCCTAGGGCCGCGAGGCGCCGAGCTGCGCCGCCATCCAGTCCGCGGTCTGGTCGCGATAGCGATACCACAGGTTGTTCACCACGTGGTTGCCGCCTTCGATCACCGACAGCACGCACGGACCGGACACCTCCGCGGCGAGGCGTCGCGCGTGCTCGGCCGAGGTCAGCCGGTCTTTCGTTCCGGCCACGATGTAGATCGGGCAAGCGATGTGCTTCGCCGCGCCTTCGAGCGTCATGCGCACCGCCACCTTGCCCGCTTCCTCGAGCGTCGCGCTCTTCGAGCGCACGCGGAACGTCTCGACGTTGATCGAAGGGCGTCCCTCAAAGCTCGCCGAGCGGGCATAGGGCCCGGAGAGGGCGACGCAAGCCTTGATGCGCCGCTCGAAGGCGGCAGCGCGCGGCGCGTAATAGCCGCCGAGCGAGACGCCCCAGATGCCGACGCGTCGCGAATCGATGTCATCCCGCTTCTCGAGCCAGTCGATCACCGCTTTCACCGGCCGCTCGTACTCGGGGCAGATCGCGAAGTCGTACTCGGCTTCGCCTTGGCCCGGACCGTCGAAGGCGAGGCTGGCGATGCCGCGCGCGAGGAACCGCGATTCGTAGTCGTCCATTTCTTCCTTGGCCGAGTCGAGGCCCATGCACATGACGACGATCGGCGCTTGCGAGGCGCCCGGGGGTCTGCGCAGGTTTCCGTACAGGAGGCGGCCCTCATAAGGAATGGCGACGCGCTCGCCCGGCGGCCGCAGATGCGGCAGCGCCTTGTTCCGGCATGCGACGGCGTTGCCGTGCGCGCGGCGCATTTCGTCGGGGCTGTTCACGAACAGGAACTTGCCGAAGTGGTAGCAGACCGCCGCGCGGGTGTAGTGGGCCGCCGCCGAAAGCGTGAAGCCGTCGGCGAGCGCCTGGGCGGCGAGCCCTTCGTGGACGGCGGCGCGGGCCGACCACAGGCGACACCAGTCTTCCCAGCGCTCGCATTGTGCCGTTACCTCCTGGAAGTCGGCGAGCGGCACCCCGTTCGCAACGAAGCGCGGCGCCCAGTGCGAGATCGCGGCCTCGACCCGTGGGTCTTTCATCTCACGCGCCGAGGGTTACGAAGTAGCCGGGCGTATAGCGCTCCCCGGCGCGCACCCCCGGCGCAAAGGTCTTTCCGAGCACGTCCAGCTCGGAGGCGGAGAGGCAAAGCGCCACCGCGGCGACGTTCTGTTCCAGCCATTTCTGCTGCTTGGTCCCGGGGATCGGCACGATGTCCTCGCCCTGGGCAAGCAGCCAGGCCAGCGCTACCTGCGCCTTCGTGACGCCGCGCGCGGCGGCAATCTCTTCCAGCGGCCCGAGAAGCTGGAGATTTCGCTCCAGGTTTCCCGGCTGGAAGCGCGGCTGGCGCCGCCTCAGGTCGTGCGGCGCGATGTCGTCGAGCGAGCGCACGGTGCCGGTGAGAAGGCCGCGTCCCAGCGGCGCGTAAGGCACGAAGCCGATGCCGAGCCGCCGGCAGGCGGGCAGGATCTCGTCCTCGACATCGCGCGCCCAGAGCGAGTACTCGGTCTGCAGCGCGGCGATGGGATGGACCCGGCATGCGCGCTCTAGCGACTTCGGGCCGGCTTCCGACAGCCCGAGCCATCGCACCTTTCCCCGGCGCACCAGCTCGGCCATCGCGCCCACCGTTTCCTCGATCGGCACCTGCGGATCGATGCGGTGCAGGTAATAGAGATCGATGTAGTCGACGCCGAGGTTCTTCAGGCTTGCCTCGCAGGCTTGCGGCACATACTCCGGTCTGCCGTTGTAGCCTTTCGCGCCTCCGGGAAGATCGAAATTGCCGAACTTGGTGGCGATGATCACCTTGTCGCGGCGGCCCTGCAGCGCTTTGCCGAGCAGGTTCTCGTGGCGGCCTTTCATGTAGCGGTCGGCCGTGTCGAAGAACGTGATGCCGAGGTCCACCGCGCGCTGCATGGTCGCGATCTGCACTTCGTCGTCGCGCTCGCCGAAATCGGTCGTCGTGCTGCCCGCGCCGAGCCCGATCGCCGAGACCAGCGGGCCGTTGGCGCCCAGCCTGCGCACCTTCATCAGTCCGCCTTGATGCCGGCGCGCTGGATGATCGGCGTCCAGCGCGCGATCTCGGACTGCACCCAGCCGCGCAGCGCCTCGGGCGTGGAGGGCTCGGCCGCTACGCCCTGCTTGAGAAACGTCTCCTGCGTCTCAGGCGCGCGCAGGATGGCGACGACCTCCCGGTTGAGGCTGGCCACGACCGCGGGCGGCGTCGTGGCGGGCGCAAAGAGCCCGAACCACAGCTTCGCTTCCACGCCCGGGATGCCCGCCTCGGGAGCGCTCGGCACCTCGGGCGCGCCCGGGAAACGCGTCGCGCTGGACACCGCAAGCGCGCGCACCTTTCCCGCCTTGAGCTGCGCATGCGCGGTCACCGGAGACAGGAACGAGACCGGCACTTCGGCGGAAAGAAGCGCGGTCAGGGCATTGCCGGCGCTCTTGTAGGGGATGTGCTCGAGCGGCGCGCCGGTCACACTCTTCAGGAGCTCGCCGGTCAGGTGGCTGATCGTGCCGTTGCCGGCCGAGGCGTAGGGCAGGTGGCCTTGCTGCTTGGCATAAGCGACGAGCTCCTGCGCATTGGTCACCGGCAACGAAGGATGGACGACCAGGATCGTCACGCCCGTGGCGACCATCGTGATGGGCTCGAAATCGCGAAGCGGGTCGTAGGGCAGCGTCTTGGCGTACAGTGTGACCGCGCTCACGAAGGGCCCGGCATGGCCCATCAGCAGGTTGTAGCCGTCGGGCGCCGACTTGGCCACCGCGTCGGCCGGAATCGTGCCGCCGGCGCCGGACTTGCTGTCGACCACCACCGGCTGCCCCCATCGCTCGTGCAGCTTCTGGGCGAGATAGCGCGAAAGGTAATCGGCGGTACTGCCGGCGCCCTGTCCGTAGATGCGGATCGGCCGGGACGGAAACGGAGCTTCCTGCGCGAGCACGGTGATGGGAAGAACCGCGCCGGGCAACGCAACGAGCAGGGCGACGAGCAGCGTCCTCATGAGCCTCCTCCTCGCGCGCATTATGCGATCGGGGAGAGGCAATGGGTGCACGGCGAGCGACATTCCGGTAAACTTCTCCATCCCTACACGCGCTGGGTAAATGGCAAAGTATGTCTTCGTAACAGGCGGTGTAGTCTCCTCCCTGGGCAAGGGAATCGCTGCCGCATCCCTCGCCGCGATCCTCGAGTCGCGCAGCATCCGCGTCACCAATATCAAGCTGGATCCGTACATCAACGTCGATCCCGGGACGATGAGCCCGTTCCAGCACGGCGAGGTGTTCGTCACCGAGGACGGGGCCGAGACCGACCTGGACCTGGGGCACTACGAGCGCTTCCAGAGCTCGAAGATGCGCCGCTGGAACAACTTCACCACCGGCCAGATCTACGAGTCGGTGATCAAGAAGGAGCGCCGCGGCGACTACCTCGGCGGCACGGTGCAGGTGATCCCGCACATCACCGACGAGATCAAGGCCTTCATTAAGCGCGGCGCCGGCGAGGCGGACGTGGCGATCGTGGAAGTCGGCGGCACGGTGGGCGACATCGAGTCGCTGCCCTTCCTCGAGGCGATCCGCCAGATGGGGCTGGAGCTCGGCCGCGACAACGTCTGCTACATCCATCTGACGCTCGTGCCCTACGTCGCCGCGGCGGGCGAGATCAAGACCAAGCCCACGCAGCATTCGGTGAAGGAGCTGCGCGAGATCGGCATCCAGCCCGACGCGCTGCTCTGCCGGACGATCCAGCCGCTGCCCGAGGACGAGCGGCGCAAGATCGCGCTCTTCTGCAACGTGCAGAAGGAGGCGGTGATCTCGGCCTGGGACGTCGACTCGATCTACAAGATTCCGATGATGCTGCACGACCAGATGCTCGACGAGATCGTCTGCCACAAGCTGCACATCCTCGCGCGCGCCGCCGATCTGTCCGCCTGGCGAAAGATCGTCGACGCCCAGGAGCATCCGCGCCATGAGGTCGACATCGCCTTCGTCGGCAAGTATGTCGACCTGCAGGATTCCTACAAGTCGCTGAACGAGGCGCTGCGCCACGCCGGCATCCATACCTCCAGCAAGGTGAACATCCACTACGTCGATTCCGAGGAGATCGAGAAATCGGGCACCGGCGCGCTGGAGAAGATGGACGCCATCCTCGTGCCCGGCGGCTTCGGCAAGCGCGGCACCGAGGGCAAGATCCGCGCTATCCGCCATGCGCGCGAGAACGGCATTCCCTACCTCGGCATCTGCCTGGGCATGCAGCTCGCTACGATCGAGTTCGCGCGCGACGTCTGCGGCCTCGCCGGCGCGAACAGCACCGAGTTCGATGCCGATACGCCGCATCCGGTGGTCGCGCTGATCACCGAGTGGCTCGACCGGACCGGGCGCATCGAGAAGCGCACCGACAAGTCGGAGCTCGGCGGCACGATGCGCCTGGGCGCCCAGAAATGCCCCGTCGAACCCGGCACGCTCGCGCATTCCATCTATGGCAGCGAGGTGAACGAGCGGCACCGTCACCGCTACGAGGTGAACAACGTGTACGTGCCGCAGCTCGAGGCGAAGGGTTACCGGGTCTCGGCGCGCACGCCGAGCGAGCGCCTGCCCGAGATGATGGAGCTGCCCGGCCACCCGTTCTTCGTCGGCGTGCAGTTCCACCCCGAGTTCACCTCGACGCCGCGCGACGGCCATCCGCTCTTCAAGGCGTTCGTCGCGGCCGCGCTCAAGCAGCGCGCCCGCGCGCAGCGCCCGGGCGGAACCCTGTCGGTCGTCGCGGCCTAGTTTGCCCAAATGAGGCTCTGCGGATTCGACGTCGGCCTCGACCGGCCGCTCTTCCTTATTGCCGGCCCGTGCGTCGTCGAATCGCGCGAGCTGCAGATCGAGACCGCCGGGAGGCTGAAGGAAATCACCCGCAAGCTCGACCTGCCTTTCATCTTCAAGTCCTCCTACGACAAGGCGAACCGCAGCTCGGGGAAGTCCTTCCGCGGGCTCGGCATGGAAGCCGGGCTGCGAATACTGGAAGAGGTGAAGCGGCAGCTCGGCGTCCCGGTGCTCACCGACGTGCACACCGAGCAGGAAGTGAGGCCCGCCGCGGCGGTGGTCGATGTGCTGCAGACGCCGGCGTTCCTCTGCCGCCAGACCGACTTCATCCACGCCGCGGCGTCCGCGGGCAAGCCGGTCAACATCAAGAAGGGCCAGTTCCTCTCGCCCCAGGAGATGAAGAACGTCGTGGCGAAGGCTCGCGAAGCGAGCGGGCGGGACAACATCCTCGTCTGCGAGCGCGGTTTCTCTTTCGGCTACGGCAATCTCGTCTCCGACATGCGCTCGCTCGCGATCATGCGCGACACCGGCTGCCCGGTGGTGTTCGATGCCACCCACTCGGTGCAGCTTCCGGGCGGGCAGGGCACGGCGTCGGGCGGGCAGCGCGAGTTCATCCCGGTGCTCGCGCGGGCCGCCGTAGCGAGCGGCGTCTCGGGCCTGTTCATGGAAACCCACCCGAACCCCGCCAAGGCGCTCTCCGACGGTCCGAACGCCTGGCCGCTCGGCATGATGCAGGAGCTCCTCGAAACGCTCGTCCAGCTCGACGCCACCGTCAAGAAGAAAGGCTTCCCCGAAATGAGGGTGACATGAGGAAAGTCGGAACCGCATGAGCTCGATCGTCGACGTCGTCGCCCGCGAAATCCTCGACTCGCGCGGCAGTCCGACCGTGGAAGCCGACGTGCTGCTCGAGTCGGGCGTGATGGGCCGCGCCGCCGTGCCCTCGGGCGCCTCCACCGGCAGCCGCGAGGCGATCGAGCTGCGCGACGGCGATAAAGGCCGCTACGGCGGCAAGGGCGTGCTGAAGGCGGTGGAGTTCGTCAACACCGAGATCTCGGAAGCGATCGTCGGCTTGGATGCCTCCGAGCAGGCCTTCATCGACCGCACGCTGATCGACCTCGACGGCAGCGAGAACAAGTCGCGCCTCGGCGCGAACGCGCTGCTCGCCGTATCGATGGCCACGGCGAGGGCCGCGGCCGAGGAGTCGGGGCTGCCGCTTTACCGTTATTTCGGCGGCTCCGGGGCGATGCGCATGCCGGTGCCGATGATGAACGTGATCAACGGCGGTGTGCACGCCAACAACCGGCTCGACATGCAGGAGATGATGATCGTGCCGGTCGGCGCGCAGACCTTCCGTGAAGCGTTGCGCTGCGGCGCCGAGGTCTTCCAATCCCTGAAACGGATCATCGACTCGAAGGGCATGTCGACCGCGGTGGGCGACGAGGGCGGGTTCGCGCCCGACCTGCCGACCCACGCCGCGGCGATCGAGCTGCTCCTGGAGGCGATCGGCAAGGCGGGCTACAGCGCGGAGCGCGACGTGGTGCTTGCCCTCGATTGCGCCGCGTCCGAGTTCTACAAGGATGGCCGGTACGTTCTCGAGTCCGAGGGCGAGCGCTTCACCTCGAGTGAGTTCGCCGGCTATCTCGAGCAGCTCGCCGCGCGCTACCCGATCGTCTCCATCGAGGACGGCATGGCCGAGAACGACTGGGAGGGCTGGAAGGCGCTCACCGGGCGGCTCGGCGCCAAGCTGCAGCTCGTCGGCGACGACCTTTTCGTCACCAACGTCGGCATCCTGCGCGAAGGCATCCGGCAGCGGGTCGCGAACGCCATCCTCATTAAGGTCAACCAGATCGGCACGCTCACCGAGACGTTCGCGGCGATCGAGCTGGCGAAGCGGGCCGGCTACGGCACCGTGATCTCGCACCGTTCCGGCGAGACCGAGGACACGACGATCGCGGATCTCGCGGTAGGCACCAATGCGCTGCAGATCAAGACCGGCTCGCTCTCGCGCTCGGATCGCGTCGCCAAATACAACCAGCTGCTGCGCATCGAGGAGGACCTCGGCGACTCGGTGTCGTATCCCGGCCGGGAGGCATTCGCGGTCCCGAGATGAAGATTCTCGCGGGGATCCTCGTCGCCCTGATCGTGCTGATCCAGTATCCACTCTGGTTCGGCAAGGGCGGCTGGCTCCGCGTCTGGGCGGTCGACCAGGAGCTGAATGCCGCCCGCGAGGCCAATCGCAAGCTCGAGGCCCGCAATGCCCTGCTCGCCGCCGAGGTGCGCGACCTGAAGACCGGCACCGAGGCGATCGAGGAGCGGGCGCGCAGCGAGCTCGGCATGATCCGCGGCGACGAGCTGTTCTTCCAGATCGAGGAACCCGCCGCGAAAAAGCCGTAGACTCGCTGCTTCGGCAGGAGACGGCCATGAAACTATCCCCGCAGCAGCTCGAGCAGTTCGACCGTGACGGGTACCTCTTCTTCCCGTCGCTCTTCACGCCCCGGGAGATCCAGGTCCTGAACGACGAGGTGCCGGCGCTCTACGCGCAGCGGCGCCCGGAGAACGTGCGCGAGAAGACCGGCGACGTCGTGCGCACCAACTTCGCCGCGCACATGTACAGCGCGCCCTTCGCCAGGCTGGCGCGGCATCCGCGCATGGTCGAGCCGGTGAAGCAGCTCTTCGGCGAGGACCTGTACATGCACCAGTTCAAGATCAACGGCAAGGCCGCCTTCGACGGCGACGTCTGGCAGTGGCACCAGGACTACGGCACGTGGCGCAACGACGACCAGATGCCCGAGGCGCGCGCCATGAACGTCGCGATCTTCCTCGACCCGGTGCACGAGTTCAACGGGCCGCTGATGTTCATCCCGGGCAGCCACAAGCTCGGCGTGCTGGATGCCGACCACGACACCAGCACGACCAGCTATCCGCTCTGGGTCATCAATCACGACACCATCGCCAAGCTGGTGGAGCGCGGCGGCATCGTCGCCCCGAAGGGCCCCGCCGGCTCGATGATCCTTTTCCACGGCTGCCTGGTACACGCGTCGACGTCCAATCTCTCGCCGTGGAATCGCGTAAGCGTCTATCTCTCGCTCTGCGCGGTGTCCAACCACATCCGCCGCTTCAAGCGGCCCGGCTACATCGCGCATCGCGACTTCACGCCGATCCAGTGCCTGCCCGACGACTGCCTGCTCAAGGCCTACGACGTGCCGCTGCCGTGGCAGAACGGCACGCCGGCCGAGGAGCTGCAAGGCCAGCTGAAGGCGGCCTGATGAACCTCTACGCCAAGCTGGTCGAGAGGAAAGACAAGCCGCTGCGCATCGGCCTCATCGGCGCCGGGAAGTTCGCCGCGATGTATCTCGCCCAGGTGCCGAAGACCCCCGGTGTCAGGCTGGTGGCGATCGCCGATCTCGCCCCGGCGAACGCCCGGGCGAATCTCGAGCGCGTCGGCTGGCCCGCCGAGCTGGTGCGCAACACGCCGATCACCGAGGATTGGCGCAAGGTGGCCGCGCATCCCGAGGTCGACATCGTGATCGAAGCGACGGGTAATCCGATGGCCGCGGTGGAGCACGTCCTTACCGCCTTCGCCCACGGCAAGCACGTCGTCATGGTGACGGTCGAGGCGGACGCGTTTTGCGGGCCGCTCCTCGCGCGCAAGGCCGCGGAGGCGGGCGTCGTTTACAGCCTCGCCTACGGCGACCAGCCGGCGCTCATCTGCGATCTCGTCGACTGGGCGCGGGCGGCCGGCTTTCCGGTGATCGCCGCCGGACGCGGCCACAAATGGCTGCCGCATTTCGCGCAGTCGACGCCGGAGACGGTCTGGGGCTACTACGGCCTCACGCCGGAGCAGGCGCAGATCGGCGGCCTCAATCCGAAGATGTTCAACTCTTTCCTCGACGGCTCTAAGCCCGCGATCGAGACGAGCGCGGTGTGCAATGCGACCGGACTCACGCCGGCGCCCGAAGGGCTGCTCTATCCCCCGGGCGCGATCGACGAGATTCCCGCGTTGATGCGGCCGCGCGGCGAGGGCGGAACGCTGCATCACAAAGGGCAGGTGGAAGTCATCTCCTCGCTTCGAGCCGATGGCGCGCCGATCGATTACGATATCCGCTTCGGCGTGTTCGTGGTCTTCGAAGGCGAGAGCGAGTACATCCGGCGCTGCTTCAGCGAGTACGGCGTGCGGACCGATCCGTCCGGCCGCTATGCCTGCCTCTACAAGCGCTGGCACCTGATCGGGCTCGAGGTCGGCATCTCAGTGGCCTCGG
>DASQYN010000270.1:0-17661 GCA_035639215.1 Burkholderiales bacterium | reverse complement strand
GGTGACGGGCATGGCTCCTCCGGCGGGGAAATGGGTCCGGCCACGATTTTAGAAGATCAGCACCGCGAGGATGGTGGAAGCGATGAGCCCGAGGATCACCGGCCAGAAGAGGATCCGCACCGCGTCGAGCACCGGCACCCGGGCGAAGCCGGTGACGGCAATGAGCGACGACCACGCGATCAGCGTGCCGCCGCCCGTCCATACCGCGCCCATCTGGCCGACCGCGCACAGCGTTGCCGGGTCGATGCCGGTCGTGGGCCCGAGCGCGCCGGAAAGGGCGCCGGTCAGGGGCAGGCCGGAGAACCCCGAGCCGTCCACTCCGGTGATCATGCCGACGATCAGCACGCCGAAGGCGACGAAGAAGTGGTTGTGGGGGATCCAGGCCTGCGCCGCCTGGACCAGCTCGAAAAGCAGGCTGGGTGTCTTCGCGCCCGCCGGCACGCCGAGGATCCCGGCCGCGGTGTCCGCGCCGCCGATGAAGAAGAAGCCGGCGATCGGCAGCACCGAGCCCATCGCCTTGAAGGCGAACACGAATCCGTCGACGATGTGGTCGGCGGTCACGTCGAGGAAGCGCCGCGGCTCGCAGGCGAGCGTGCCGAGCACCAGGAGCACGGTCGCCGTGCCGCCGACCAGCGCCGCCGCGTCCCCGCCCTTGATCTCCGGCATGCCGGCGACGAACTTCGGCAGGATCATCGCGAGGATGATGGCGAGGAAGGCGAGCGGCGTAACGATCGCGAAGGCCTTCGACCACTTCTCCTTGGCCGGGGGCACCTTGTGCAGCTCGGCGGCGATCGCCTTGTCGCCCACCAGCCGGTCGTGCGGCGCTGCCTGGGCGAGCGCCGTCTTGTCGAAGGTCGGCTGTTTGTCGCCGAGCGTCGCGCCGGCCTCCCAGCGCACGAGCAGCTCGGGGCCCGGCAGGGTGATCGTGCGCCGCACCGCGAGATAGCCGAGGACGAGGGCGATGATGCCGGTGATGAGTGAGAGCACGAGCGCCCGGTCGGCGACGACGTTCATCGCCACGCCCGCGCCGGCCGCCTTGGCGCTGATGCCCGGGGCGACGCGGATCACGTAGTCGGAGGAGAGCGCCATACCCTGGCCGGCGATCGCGATCGCCACCGCCGCACCCATCGCCGGCAGGCCGGCGAGGATGGCCGCCGGCAGCAGGATCGCGCCGACCAGCGGCACCGCCGGGGTCGGCCAGAAGAAGAGCGAGATGAGGTAGGTGATGATCGCCAGCACCACATACGCCATGTGGCCGTTCACCATGACTCGGCGGAACGGCTCGACCATGCGGATGTCGGAGCGCAGCGAGCGCAGCGCGTTGAGGAGCGAGGTCATCAGCGCGATGACGAGGAAGATGTTGAAGAGCTCCTTCGCCGCGACCAGGCTGCCGTTGAAGACCGACTCGAGGCCGCCGATCACGCTGCCCGAGTAGGCGAGCGAGACGAGGAACGTGGCGACGATCGCGGGCACGACGACGTTTGCCCGCAAGGCCATGGTGATGATGATCGCGATCACGCCCAGCAGGTACATCCAGTGGGCGCCGCTCAGCGCTACGGTCTGGCTCATTTCTCCTCCCCTTGGGTTGACGGCGTCGGCTACATGGTGTCCGGCTTCTCCAGCGCGGCCTCGCCGGCGCGCCGTACATGGCGTGCGGCGAGCATCTCGGCGAGCTGCTCGTCGCCGTCGATCACCGCCGCCAGGATCTTCGAATGCTCGTCCCAGTCCTGCTCGGCGCGCCGCGCGCCGTTGGCGGCGAACACCAGATCGGTCCGCTCGCGCAGCATGCGCATGATGTCCCAGAGGATGCCGTTCCTTCCCGCCTGCGCGAGCTTGTCGTGGAACTCGCCGTTCAGCCGCACCAGATCCTCGACGCTGCGGCTGCGCGCGGCGCGATTGCCCTGGGCGAGCACCTGGCGCAGCTCGCCGACGATGCCGGGCTCGTGATGCCGCGCCGCGAGCCGCGCGTTCAATCCCTCGAGCGTCGCGCGCACCTCGATCAGGTCGCGCGCGGATTCCCGGGAAATGTCGGCCACCGAAGCGCCGCGCCGCGGCTGGATGTCCACCAGGCCCTCGGCCGCGAGCGTGCGCAGCGCCTCGCGGATGGGGACGCGCGAGACGCCCATCTCCTCGGAGAGGCGGTCTTCGATCAGCCGGTCGCCCGGCCGGCGCCGCCCGGTGAGGATGCCGCGCCGCAGCTCGGTGGCTACGCGCGCGCTGAGGGAAGCATGGCTGTGTCCGACGCTCATGGCCTATTTCTTTATATCGGCGGCGACGAGCACCTTGTGTCTACCCGCCAGCAGCCCGTCCAGTGCCTGCAGCGCGGCGAGGCCGCACTGGATGTCCTGCTCGCCGTTGCCGCCCGAGAGGCCGATGCCGCCAATCACCTGGTCGTCGACGACCACCGGAAAGCCGCCGACGAACGCCGCGAAGCGCCCTTCGAAGGAGAGCTGGATGCCGAACGCCTCGTTGCCAGGCAGGGCCGGGCCGTTGGGCGGCGTGGTGAAAAGATGCGTCGAGCGCTTGTGGCCGGCGGCGGTAAATGCCTTGTTCCAGGCGATCTGCGGCCCGGTGATGCGCGCGCCGTCCATGCGCTCGAGGACCAGCGGATAGCCGCCCTCGTCGCACACGCACACCGTCTCGAAGACGCCGAGCGCCTTCGCTTTTTCCAGGGCGGCGCGTGCCATCGCGCGCGCTTCCGAGAGCTCGAGCTTGAACGCCGGGCGCATCAGATTCCCTGGTACACGGTCTTCACCTGCGTGAAGAACTCGAGCGCGCCGCGTCCCGACTCGCGGAACGTCGCGGTGCTCGAGCGCTTCAGCCCGCCGAACGGCGCGTTGATCAGGTTGCCCGTAGTGGTGCGATTGATCTTCACCGTTCCCGACTGGATGTCGCGGGCAAAGCGGTGGACGAGACGCGGATCGCGCGTCGCGATAGCCGCCGAGAGTCCGTACTCCGTGTCGTTCGCCTTGGCGATCGCGTCCTCGTAGCTCGAAGCCTCGAGGATCGCCAGCACCGGGCCGAAGATCTCCTCGCGGGCGATGCGCATGGATTGCGTGACGCCGCCGAACACCGCCGGCGAGACGAAGTAGCCGTGCTCGTAGCTTGGGCCGCGCAGCCGTTCGCCACCGCAGAGCAGGGTCGCTTCTGCCTTGCCGATCTCCACGTAGCGCAGCACGGTCTCGAGCTGCGCCCTGGTCGCGAGCGGGCCGATTTCCGCCGTCGCGTCGAGCCCGCTGCCGACCTTCATCGACTTCACCCGCGCCACCAGCTTCTGCGTGAAGGCCTCGCGCACCGCCGAGGCGACGATGATCCGGCTGGTGCCGGTGCAGGCCTGGCCGGTCAGCGACAGCCCGCCCTTGAGCGCCAGTTCGACCGCCTTGTCGAGGTCGGCGTCCGCCATGACGAGGAGGGGATTCTTGCCGCCGAGCTCCATCTGGGTGCGCGTAGTGAGCGGCACCGAGCGGTGGATGTGCTCGCCGGCCGCCGTCGAACCGGTGAAAGTAATCGCGCGCACGGCAGGGGACTGCGTGATCGCCGGTCCGACTTCGGAAGCGGCGCCGGTGATGAAGTTGACCACGCCTTTAGGCGCGCCGCCCTTCACCAGCGCTTCGACCAGCCGGTAGCCGGAAAGCGGGGCGTCCGAGGCGGGCTTGAACACCACCGTGTTGCCGGCAACGAGCGCCGGCGCGATCTTGCGCGCCGGGATGGAGATCGGGAAGTTCCAGGGGGTGATCACGCTCACCACGCCGAGCGGCTCGCGCAGCGTATAGACGAGCTGGTCCGCGTCGTCGTTGGGGAACGTCTCGCCGCTGAAGGACTGGCCTTCCACCGCGTAGAAGCGCAGCGTCTGTGCCGAGCGCAGCACTTCGTCCTTCGCCAGGGCGAGCGACTTGCCTTCCTCGCGGGTCAGCTCCTCGCCGAGCTCGGCCGCGTTCGCTTCGAGATGGTCGGCGGCGGCCTGCAGCACCCTTGCGCGTTTCGAGATCGGCGTGGCGTGCCAGAGCTCGAACGCCGCCGCCGCGGCCTCCACGGCGGCGCGTGCGTCGGCGGCGGAGGAGGCCGGGAAGCGCGCGACGATGTCGCGCGTGTCGGCCGGATTGAGGTCGTCGAAGCTGCGGCCGGAGGCGCTCGCCGTCCATTCGCCGCCGATCAGGTTGCGGAATTCCTTGACGCGCGCCTTTTCCGCGACCGCGCTCATGCCGCGGCGCGCTCGCTCGGCGCGAGGCCAAGCTCGGCGAGCGGGATGTCCTTCGCCACGTAGTCGTAGTAGAGCGCGGTGGTATAGAGCAGGCGCATCTGCGCGCCGACCTCGCAGATCTTCAGGCAGCGCTGCTGCAGCGCCGGGGTAGTCGCCTGCTCGAGCACGATCTGGTAGCCGCGCTCGCCGTGGATCTCGTCGGAGACGATATGCAGGTCGAAGAACTCGACCTCCTCGTCGGTGAACTTGTATTTCTCGCGCAGCGTCGGCGTCTGCTTGCGGTAAATCGAGGGCACCTGCGACTCGAGGCCGACCACCAGGCCGGCCACGGCGACGATCGGGTCCTCGCGCATCGCCACGGCATAGCACCAGCTCTGCAGGCCGCGCGTGGTGGGCGACATGTTGTCCGGGTCGGTCACGCGCTCGCGCGTCGTGCCACACGCCTGCGCGAAGCGGATCAGGAGGTCGGTGTGCCGGTCGCCGCCGATCTCTTCCTCGTACATGTTGTGCAGCAGGAAGTCTTTGGCGTCCGTGTAGGTGTCCGGCATGCGCGCGTAGACGTAGGCGAGGTAGTCGGCGAACGGTCCGACGTAGTGGTAGTGGTTCTCCGCCCAGCGCGCGAGGTGCGCTCGGGAAAGCTTGCCGCTCGCCCAGGCGATGCTGAACGGCGCCTTGTTGGCGGTGTTGCCCTGGATGGCTTTCTCGAGGGCGGTGCGGAAATCGTCGGGATTCATCAGGCCGGTGGACATGGGGCGCCTCCTCAGGCGTCGGGAATGATTGCCATTTCGTATACAATATACTAGGATTTGAGGTAGATCAAGGCGTGCCACGCTTGGAAGAGTTCCGGCCGCCGCCCATTTTCGTATACAGGACGAGTGCCGAAGATCACCATTCACGCCGGCGGCGAGCGCCATGAAGGCGAGGTCAAGGAGAACAGCAACCTCGTGGTGCGCGCCGGCATCAAGCAGTTTCCCTATCCGCACCTGAAGTACCGCTGCGGCATGGGGCAGTGCGGCACCTGCACCAGCCACATATTGAAAGGCGCTGAGCACCTGCCGCCGCCGAACTGGAAGGAGCAGAAGATCCTCGGCGAGCGGCTCGCGCTCGGCTACCGCCTGTGCTGCCAGCTCTGGATCCAGCACGACCTCGAGCTCACCCAGGAAAACCTGGTTCCCGCGCCGCGTGTTCGTCATCCTGACCAGCAAGCCGGGTGAGTTCCGCACCGAGGCGGGCGAAGGGCTGCAGCCGCTCGAGCGCTACGACTATCTCTTCTGCGGGCGCAAGCGCGCCGAGTTCGTGATCGCGCGCCTCGAGCGCGAGATGAAGATCCGCATCGTCGAGGAATCGGGCGCCGCGCTCGTCAACCTCGTGCCGTCGAAGTTCCTGCCGAAGTTCGACACGCTGGAGAAGGCGCGCGCCGAGCTCGGCCAGCTCGCGAACGTGGCCGACCTCAACGTGAGCCTGGTGCGGCGATGATCACCGTCACGCTGCTCACCAACGCAAGAGTGATCACCGGACCGCAGAACAGCAACCTGCTGCGCCTCTCGATCCGCGAGAAGGGCGGCATCCCGTTCAAGTGCGGCGGCGGCATCTGCGGCACCTGCCGCTGCAGGATCGAGCAAGGCATCGAGAACACCGACGCGGTGAAGGACAAGGAGCGAAAGCATCTCACCGACGCCGAGCTTGCCGCGGGGCATCGAATGGCGTGCCAGACCTTCGTGAACGGCGATATCAGCGTGTCGTGGATCCCGCTCGCCGAGCGGGTGAAGGCGGCGCCGCTGCCGGCGACCTCGCCGGGCGAGGCGGGCGGCGCCTAGTCGCTCATCACGTTCGGAAATGCCATGCCGAACGTGAGCACGCACAGGACGACCTTGAAGATGAAGAAGCCTTTCTGAAAGGGCTTCATGCTGCCGAACGGCGTTCCTTGCTGCGCAATCTTTTCCATTGGCTCAGCATACGCGGCGCAAGCCCGCGATCGCCTTCACCGCACTTGCGTGAGGCTGACCGCTCGTGCGGTAGTGCGCACGGGGATCCGCGCTTAACGCCGCCGCCACTGCACCACGATCCATGCCACGGCGGCAAGGACGAGCAGCGCCATGAGAAGCCCGATTTGCACCTGCTTCAGGCGCCCGATCCACGCCTCGAGGGCGTAGCCCGCGAAATACCCCACGCAGGCCACGAGCGGCGCCCAGATCAGCACGCCGATGAAGTTGAAAAGCGCCAGCCGCCAGGCCGGGATGCCGCAGGAGCCGATGACGATAGGCCCGGCGATGCGCAGCCCGTAGAGGAAGCGCAGCACGATGACCGCCGGCGCATCCCACCGCCGCACCAGCTGCTCGACGCGCGGCGCCTTGGCGGCGAGCCGCGGGTAGCGTGCGAGGAGGCTCGCGCCGTAGCGCCGGCCGATCCAGAAGCACGCCTGGTCGCCGAGGAAGGCGCCCAGCGCCGCGACCGCCACGACGTACTCGAAGGTGAGGTAGCCGTAGGAGGCGGCCACGCCGGCGAGCGCCAGCACCGACTCGCCCTCGAGGAAGGTGCCGATGAAAAGCGTGACGTAGCCGAGCTGGGCGATTATCTCCAGCATCGCTCACATCGTCGGATTGGCGTACCTTCCACCGAGCGCCACCGTGCCGAACGCCGAGCCGGCGATGTCGAAGTTGAAGGAGAAATGCTGGTTGATCGCCTGCGTGTCGCGCAGGAAGCGCTGCAGCGGGTCGCGCGTGTAGATGGCATTCGCGCCGTAGCAGGACCAGAGCGTCTCGACCGCTTCGCGCGACTGCATCACGGCGAGCGTGTTCTGCGCGCGCAGCCGCAGCTTGGTCTCGAGATCGGCATTTTCCTTCTCCTGAAAGGCCATGGCCGACTCGCGCATCAGGTAGCGCGCTGAATCGACCAGCGCCCGCGCGCGCGCGATCTTGATCTGCACCGCCTGAAACTCGCCGACCTTCGCGCCGGTATAGGTTCCTACCCTCTTCTGAAAGACCTGGACGACGTGCTGATAGGCACCCTCCGCCGCGCCGAGCGCGCTCGCCGAGAGCGGATGGCCCGCGGCCGCGACGAGCGGGATGCGATAGAGCGGGCCGCGGTTCAGCGTCGCGCCCGGATGCTCGAGGCCGCCGCGACATCTCGTCAGCGCGAGCGCGCGGCGCTCAGGGACGAACACCTCCTTCACTTCGATGTCCTTCGAGCCGGTGCCGACCATGCCCATCGCGTACCAGGTGTCGATGATGCGGTAGTCGCTCCTTGGCACGAGGCAAAGCCGCCAGTCGACGGCGCTCTTTCCGTCGTCGTCGTAAACGGTGACGGCGAGCATGTTCCAGCCGCAGTTGTCGACGCCCGAGGAGAACGGCCATCTTCCCGAGACCTCGAACCCTCCGGGGACGCGCCTGCCTCGCCCGGCGGCAAGCGCGATGGAGGAAGCCATCAGCGCGTCGGGATCGGCGTCCCAGACCTCGTGCTGCGTCTCCGGCTCGTAGTAGCCGAGGATCCAGTGGTGGCAGCCGAGGTTGCCGACGTTCCAGGCGGTGGACGGGCAGCCGCGAGCGAGCTCGGCGACGATGTCGATCACCGCCACGTAGGCGAGCTCCATGCCGCCGAAGCGCTTCGGCTGGTGGTAGCGGAAGAGCCCGGTCTCGTGCAGGAGCTTCTCGTTCTCGGGCAGCAGGACCCGCTCGTCCTCGCATCTCTGCGCGCGGCTGCGAAGCGTCGGCACAATCTCGCGCGCGCGGCGCAGCGCTTCCTCGTATCCGACGCCGGAGAAGTTCAAGCGGAAAGGATCTCGACGTCCTTGAGGATCGGGTCGGACTCCACGGCGATCTCGTTCTCGATCAGCAACCCGCAGCCGGGGCAGCAGAACTGCCGGAACTGCGGCTTCGGATCGATGAAGCGGGCCGGATCGCCGACGATCGGATTGGCGGCCTGGATCGGCAGGTCGTTCCGGACGCAGCCCGACTTGTAGTTGTGGCTGATCGGCCCGAGGTCGGTCGCGCACCTGGCGCAGCCGTAATGCAGGTTCTCGTACACCGCCAGCCCCTCCGTGACGAACAGGCGCGGCTTGCCGGTCAGATGCTTGAGGCCGTCGACGGTATGGCCCTGGACGCGGCGCGCGCGAACCTCGTGCCGGCGCCGCCGCGTCGCCGCCTCGTCGCCGAGCACGACGCCGTAGATCTCGAGCGCCGCCTTCTCGCTCACGTCGCCGTTCGCCACGTCGGCTTCGACCTTCGCCGGATCGCGCTCGAGCGGGTCGCCGAAGCCGCCCGCCGCCGACCAGAGCACCGCGTACACGTCGGCGGCGTCCTGCGCGAAGTCCTGCTGGCGCAGGCCGAGCGTCTCCGGCTCGCCCTTCAGCTCGTCGATGTCGCGCACCAGCCGCGAGGCCTTCATCCGGTCCAGCACGTTCGAATTCTTCAGGAACCGATAGCGGTTCACCGCGCCCGGATAGCCGCCCATCATGCCGGTCGAGGTCGGCACCGCGTTGCCGGACGAAAGCGTGTCGTGCGTGATGCGGTCGGTGCCGTGGGGAATGAAGCACGATTCCGCGCTCAGTCCGCCGCGGAACTTGCCGGCACCGCCGGAATCGGTAATTTCTTTTCTATAGAGGAACAAAACCGGAAACGACTGCTCGGTGTGCTCGACGTTCGGCAGCTTGCAGATCGGCGTGCGCGCCTGTCCGCCGGTGGAGATGCCGTCGGCGTGCGAGAAGGCGCCGATCGCGCCGCCGATCGGGTCGACCAGCAGGTAGCCGTAGCGCTCGCCCCACTGGTCGATGCCGCGGAAGATGGTCGCCGGCCACTGGCTGGTGCCGCCGATGCACATCACGTCACGCCTGAGCTCCGGCGCGGGGTAGATCATCTTCGAGAGCACGTTGTACGCCGGATAGAGCGAGATCTCCATGCACTGCACCGGCGCCGTGGACACCGAGGCGGGGAAGTCGGCGCAGTTCAGGGTCCCCGGCGTCGGGTTGAAGTCGACATGGCGCAGCGCTCCGCCGACCGCGTAGTATTGCTCCCAGCACATCAGCTCGTTCAGCGCCACCATGATCGCGCCGCGCCAGCCCGAGTAGGTGGCGTTGATGCCGCCCGCTTGCGGATCGGTCCCCTCGTTCTCGAACACCAGCCTCTGCTTCGTCTTCTTCAGCGTCAGGACTACGCGGTGCACCTGCCGGTCGCCCGGGCGGCAGCACTCGACGTAGGTGCGGTCGCGCCACACGCCGTCGGGCAGCAGGGCGAGCTTCTTGAGAAAGGCGCGCTCGCCATCGTCGAGGATCTTCTTCATCACGCCTTTCACCGTGTCGGCGCCATAGCGCCGGATCAGGGAAAGGACGCGGTCCTTCGCCGTGGTGTTGCCCGCGAGCTGAGCGCGGAAGTCGAGCGCCACGGCCGATGGCTTGCGGCTGCTGCGCAGGTAGATTTCCTCGATGTCGCGGCGAATCTCGTTGTTCTCGACGATCTTCACCGGCGGAATCAGGATTCCCTCGTCGAACGCGTCGCGCGCCGAAGGGCAGAAGCTGCCCGGCGTGATGCCGCCGATGTCGTACTGGTGCAGGCAATTGGTGACCCAGCAGAAGAGCTCGCCCTCCCAGAACACCGGGCAGAGCAGCATCACGTCCATCTGGTGCGCGGCGCCGACCCACGGATCGTTGGCGAGGAACATGTCGCCGTCCCGGATGCCGGGATTGTCGCTGCGGTTCTCGAGCGTCCACTTCACCTGGGTGTCGGTAACGCCGGACATGTACTGCATGTACGGGCCGAAATAGACGAACTCCGCGTCCTCGGTGAGGATCGACGGGTTGAGGTCTAGCGCGTACATCGCCACGGGCGAGCCCGACAGGCGCTGGATCGTCGCCCCATGCTCCTCGTTGACGTTCCACAGCGCATGGCGCACCACCTCGAAAGTCACCGGATCGATGCCTTTCTTCGCCTTCCGGTGCAGCTTGAGCTTCGGAGAAATCGCCAGCTGCTTCGGCGGCACGTAGCCGGTGCGCCGGCCGTCGAAGGCGACGCCGGCCAGCTCGGAGAGCTTTTTCAGCGGCGCATTCATCCGCGGCAAATGGCGACGGTCGTCGATTGCATGCCGGCAGTCGCTATTTCTTCTCGTCGGGTTTCTTCGCCGGCGAATACTCGATCATGCCGCTGTCTTCGCGCGGCGGCTCGGGCTTCCTCGGAATCGGCGCGGCGGCGGGTTTTTGTGGCGCCGCCGCCTTCGTGGCCGACGTGAAGGCGATCTCGCCGCTGTGCTCGCGGTCCTCGTGCGGCAGGGGCTTGCCCGCGGGCTTCGGCGCCGGCTTCGCCGCGGCGGCGGGCTTGGCGGCGGGCGCCGCCGGACGTGCCATGGCCGCCAGCTTCTCGTGCTCGCGCCGCGCCTTGTCGCAGTCGGCGCACATGAACGCGCCGGTCTTCTTCCCGGCGGCGCTCAGCTGCGGGATGGCGTGCTTGCTGCAGAGCGGCTGCTCGCAGTTGGCGCATTTCGCGACCGACGTCTGGCCGCAGGGTGCCTTGCGCAGCAGTCCTGTCTCGACGGTGCAGGGTTCCATGGGTTCTCCTTGTTCGCCTCAGAAGGTGAGCTCGAAATTGCCGAGCGGGTCGACGCGCAGCCGGTTGCCGGGCTGTACGACCACGGTCGTGTCCGCCGTTTCGGCGATCGCGGGACCGGCGATGCGGTTGCCGGAGACGAGCCGCTCGCCGTCGTACACCGGCGTGCTCCTGCGCTTGCCGAGCTCGGGCCAGTAGATGTCGCGCTTCTTTCGCTGCGCTGCCCTGGGAATGACGCGGGAGGCGCGCTTCGCCGCGGCGAGCCTCGGCTGCGGCGTCAGCGCCTTGGCGCGCAGCCGGCAGACCACGATCTCGAGCTGCGCGCCCGGCAGCGCCGAGCCGCGGCCGTAGAGCTGCTCGTAGCGGCGCACGAAAAGCTTGCGCAATTCGGCTTCGAAATCGTTGCCCAGCCGGCTCCATGGCAGCAGGATCTCGACCTCGTTGATCTGGCCGCGGTGCCGCACGTCGAGCGAGAACTCGAAGCGCTGCCGCTTGGGGTCGATGCCTTCCCGCGCCATCAGCGCCTTCGCGTTCCTCTCGAGCCCCTGCAGGCTGTCGTTGATGCGCTTCGCCGACACCGGCGTGGCCATGATCTCGGTGTGCTCGAGGATGTGCAGCACGTCGGCCGCGGCGGCGCCGAAGGCGCACCAGGTGGACGCGGCCTTCCTTTGCGGGATCACCACTTTCCTCACTCCCAGCTCGCGCGCGAACACTCCCGCGTGCGCCGGGCCGGCGCCGCCGAAGGCGAAGAGCACGAAGTCGCGCGGGTCGAAGCCCTTTTCCACCGTCACCTTGCGAATGATGTCGGCCATGTGGAGCTCGACGATGCGGCAGATGCCGGCGGCGCACTCCAGGGCGTCCATCCCGAGCTGCGCGCCGAGCTCGCCGATGGCGCGCACCGCGGCGGCCTGGTCCAGCTTCATGCGCCCGCCGGCGAAGTTGTCCGGATCGAGATAGCCGAGGACCAGCTGCGCGTCGGTCACCGTCGGCACCGTGCCGCCCCGGCCGTAGCACACGGGGCCGGGGAAGGCTCCGGCGCTGTCGGGACCGACCGTCAGCGTGCGCGTCTCGGGATGCGCGCGGGCGAGGCTGCCGCCGCCGGCGCCGATCGCCTGCAGATCGACCTTCGGCAGGAAGTACTCGTACTGGTCGGTGTTCGAGATGAACGAGTAGGCGGGCTTGCCTTCGTAGATGATCGACACGTCGAAGGACGTGCCGCCCATGTCGGTGGTGATGACGTTTTTCTCCCTCATCGCGCCACCGAGGAACATCGAGGCGGTGACGCCCGACACCGGCCCGGAATCGAGCGTGAGAAGCGGCGCCTCGCCGGCGCGGTCCACCGGCACGGTGCCGCCGCCGCACTGGGTGATCTGCAGCCCGTGCACGTAGCCGAGCGCTTTCAACGTCGAATCGAGCCGCGCGAGGTAGTCGCCCATGACCGGCCCCAGATAGGCGTTGAGCGCCGTTGCCGTGACGCGCTCGTACTCACCCCATTTCGGCGCGATGTCGACCGACGTGGTGACGAAGACCTGCGGCGCCATCCCCTGCACCAGCGCCTTGACGCGGTTCTCGTGCACCGGGTTGCGAAAGGACCAGAGGAAGCAGATGGCGATCGCCTGCACGCCCTCGTTCAGCAGTTCATGAATGGCGAGCTCGGCTTCGCGCTCGTTCAGCGCGACGACCACTTCGCCGAAGCAGTCCACCCTTTCCGAGACGCCGCGGATCAGCCGCTTCGGCACGATCGGCGCGGGCTTCGACGTCTCCGGGAAGTGCACTACCTTGCGGATGTCGCGTCCGCCATAGCCGCGCGAGCCGCGCATGATGTGGATGGCGTCCTCGTGCCCCTTGGTGGTGAGCAGCCCGACCCGGGCGCCGCGCTTCTGGATGATGGTGTTCGTGCCGACCGTGGTGCCGTGCGAGAGGAACGAGATTTCGCGGCAGAAGCGCTCGAGCGAGAGCCCGAGCGCTTGCGCACCGGCGCCCAGCGCGTCCATCATGCCGCGGGAGAAGTCCTGCGGCGTGGAGGGAACCTTGGTCGTGAGCAGCTTGCCCGCGCGGTCGACGATGGCGCAGTCGGTGAAGGTGCCGCCGATGTCGATGCCGACGAGGTAAGTCATTGCGTTATATTAGCTTGCGGTCTCCGGCGCCCGCGAGCACGATCCGCGAAACCCGATGACCATCCGCATCGCCATCGCCGAGGACCAGCGCATGCTGCGCGAGCTGCTCACCGCGCTGCTGGTGCGCGAGCCGGAGTTCGAGGTGGTCGGCGAGGCGGCGACCGGCGCCGAGGCGCTCGCCCTGTGCGTGAAGCAGGCGCCCGACATCCTCGTGCTGGATATCGGCCTTCCCGACGTCGACGGCATCGAGGTCGCGCGCAGCCTGAAGAAGACGCGCCCGGGCCTCAAGCTGCTCGCGCTATCCGTGCACGCCGAGCGCCCGGTGGTGCAGCAGATGCTCAAGGCCGGCGCCGACGCTTATGTGGTGAAGAGCTCGGCGCTGCAGGAGCTGGTGCAGGCGCTGCGCGCGGTCGCCCAGGGCAAGCTCTATCTCTCCCCGGACATCGCGCGCGAGGCGCTCGCCGAAGAGGCGCGCGGCGAGGCCTCGCTCGGCTCGCGCGAGCGCCAGGTGCTGGCGCTGCTCGCCGAAGGCAAGCGCTCGAGCGAGATCGGTGAGCGGCTCCACATCTCGACGGCGACCGTCGAGGCGCACCGGCGCAACATCATGCGCAAGCTCGGCCTGCATACCGTCGCCGAGCTCACCAAGTACGCGATCCGCAAGGGATTGACCTCGTTGTAAGGCGGTCGAGCTGCTTAAGGAAGTGCCCCGGCCGATCGTTTATATTCCCGGGGTCCCGAGAGGAGGGGAATCCGATGAAGAAGATCGCAACGCTCGCCTTGGCGGCGTTCCTGCTCGCCGCCGGCGGGCTCGCCCAGGCGCAGACCAAGCTCCACTGGTATGGCCAGGCCGCCTGGCGCATCGACACGCCCTCGGGCGGCGTCATCCTGATCGATCCCTGGCTCAGCGTGCCCACCAATCCGGAGAAAGATTCGATCGACAAGCTCGAGCGCGTCGATTACATCCTCATCACGCACGGGCACGGCGATCACGTCGGCGACGCGGTGCAGATCGCAAAGAAGACCGGGGCGATCCTGGTCGCGCCCTACGGCCTGCAGTTCAACCTGAAGTCCGTCGCCGGCTATCCCGAGCAGCAGGCGACCGTGGCGACCGGCGGCAACGTCGGCGGCACGATCGACCTGCCCAAGGCGGGCGCGAAGGTGACCATCGTCAACGCGGTCCACGGCTCCGAGCTCACCCCACCGCTCGTCAAGGCGGGCGAGGGCCAGCCCGCGGCGATCACGAGCGGCAATCCCGTGGGCTACGTGCTACAGATCAAGGGCGGACCGACGATTTACCACACCGGCGACACGGACGTGTACGGCGACATGCGGCTCATCGCCGAGCACTTCAAGGTCGACCTCATGCTCGCCTGCATCGGCGGGCACTTCACCATGGACCCGGTGCGCGCCGCCGAGGCGGTGGCGCTGGTGAAGCCCAGGCAGGTGACCCCGATGCACTTCGGGACCTACCCGATCCTCGCCGGCACGCCGGCTCAGTTCAAGGCCGCGCTCGCGAAGCGCAAGCTCGGCGACCGGATGGTCGAGATGAAGCCGGGCGATACCCGGACCTTCCCGGCGGCGAAGCGCTAGTCGTCCGACCGCGGCGCGCGCGGCGCCGGCACCGCTTGGCGCAGCTTGAGCGCCTGGAGCAGGCCGGACCAGGTACGGCTATGCCAGGGCTCGGGCAGCGCGCCCGCGCTCGGACCGAGAAAGCGTTCGTAGGCGGCGGCCACGTTGCGGCGCTTGCATGCGACGTACTTCTCCATCTTCTCCTCCTGCGTGAAACCTCCCACGCCCACCGTAGCCGCGGTACCGGGACCGGCCAATCAGGAAAATCCCGAAGGATTTCAACGACGTCGGGAGGAGGCGACAGTCCGGGTGAGCACAATCTCACGGTATGGCGTTTGCATTGCAGCGCGGCATGCGACTCGGCAGCCAGCGCTCGAGCGGCAACGTCGAGGACCGGCGCGGCCTGGGCATGGTCGGCGGCGGTCTCGGCGTGGGCGGCATCGTTGTCGCGCTTATCGCCTACTTTCTCGGCTTCGATCCCGGAACGGCGATCAACGTCGCGCAGCAAGTTTCTGCACCTGCCGCTGACCAGCGCAGCGTTCCCAAAGGAACGCCGAGCGACGAGATGGGGCAGTTCGTTTCCCGCGTTCTCGGCAGCACCGAAGACGTCTGGGGCCGCCTCTTTGCCCAGTCCGGAAGCGAGTATCGAGCGCCGACGCTCGTGCTCTACGAGGGCGCCGTGCGCTCGGCGTGCGGGCTCGGGCGGGCGGCAATGGGGCCGTTCTATTGTCCGAACGACGAAAAGCTGTACGTCGACCTTTCCTTCTATCGCGATCTGCAGTCGCGCTTCCATGCACCCGGCGATTTCGCCCAGGCCTACGTCGTCGCGCACGAAGTCGGCCACCACGTGCAGAAGCTGACCGGGACCTTTCGCCGAACGCAGCCGGAATCGAACGCGGCCTCGGTGCGAATGGAGCTGCAGGCGGACTGCTACGCCGGGGTCTGGGGCCACTATGCCGGCCTGATGAACCAGCTCGACCCGGGGGACGTGGAGGAGGCGCTCGCGGCGGCGGCGGCGATCGGCGACGACCGGCTGCAGAAGCAGGCGCAGGGACGCGTGGTCCCGGAATCTTTCACGCACGGGACTTCCGAGCAGCGCATGCGCTGGTTCCGGCGTGGCTTCGATTCAGGCCGGCCGGCGGACTGCGATGCCTTCTCCGCCGCGCGTCTCTAGGAAAGCGTGCTAAGTAACGCGGCTGATGTTAGGGTTCACCACCGATGGCGCCAGGGTTTCGCCGCCATCCGATAACGAACCAAGAAAGGACCCCCTGATGAACCGTCTTCGCAGCCTGCTTGCCGTCTCACTCATCGTCTCCGTCGCCGGCCTTGGCGTGCCGCTGCCCGCGCAGGCCGCCATGCTCGCCACCGGCGACGCGCTCGCCGCCAATTCCCGCGAGCGCCTCAACAGCCTGCTCGAGCGCCAGGACCTGCAGGCGAAGCTCGCGGCGTACGGTGTGCGCGCCTCGGACGTAAAGGCGCGCGTCGCGGCGTTGAGCGACGAAGAAGCGGCGCAGCTCGCCGGGCAGATCGACCAGGCGCCGGCGGGCGGCGACGGCGGCGCGCTGATCGGCGCGGCGCTCATCGTCTTCCTGGTGCTGCTGCTTACCGACATCCTCGGCTACACGCACGTCTTTCCCTTCACCAAGCAGATGACGAAGTAGCCGGCCCGCCGGTCAGCGCGAAAGCTGCCCGGCGAGCTCCTGCGCCTTGCGCGCGCCGTCGGCGTCGCCGCGCGCCTGGCGGGACTGGGCGATAAGGCGCCAGTTCTCGGCGCGCAGGCGGTTGTCGGTACCGCCCCAGGTGTTGGAGCGCTGTGCGAGGCTTTCCGCCTGGCCGTAGTCGCCCTGCTGCAGGCGCACCCGCGCGAGCTCCTGCCAGAGGCGCGGATTGCGCGGCTCGATGCGCAGCGCGCGCTCGAGCGACGCCGCCGCATTTGGCAGCCGGCCCGCCGCCGCGTCGCTGCGCGCGCTCTCCATGAGACCGGCGATCGCCACGTTCTCCTTGATCTCCGCCTGCGGCGCGGCGGGAGGCGCAGGCGAAGCTTGAGGCTGCTCGACCGGCGCCGGCTCCGGACCGGGCGCCGTAGCGCAGCCGGCGAGCAGCAGCAGGGCGAGGAGCAGCAGCAGGGCGAGAAGGCGTCTCATCGGCCGAAGATTCTCTCAAGCCAGGACTTGGCGCGCTGCACGCCGTGGTCCACCGCGTCGACCACGGTCCCGGCGGCGCTGGCGCACGGCGAGCGCTCGCTCGGCGCGCTGCCCTGGATGAACGGCAGCTCGACCGCCCCGGCGCACTGGCTGTCGCCGCGCAGCCCGGTCTGCGGATCGATCCAGACTCGCTCGACGCTCTCCGGCGCGGCGAGCGCGAGCGGCTCGGGCTGGAGCGCCGCCATGAGATCGCCCCAGATCGGCAGCGCCGATGTCGCGCCGAGAAGCCTCGCCGCGCGATTGTCGTCGTAGCCCACCCAAACCACGGCGAGGCGGTCGCCGGTGAAGCCGGCGAACCAGGCGTCGCGCTGCTCGTCGGTGGTCCCGGTCTTGCCCGCGGCGCCGATCTCCGGCGCGAGATAGCTCTTCAGCCCCTGCGCCGTGCCTTCGCGCACCACGCCCTGCAGCGCGGCGGTGATGAGCACGATCGGCTCAGGCGGGAAGGCTTGCTCGACCTTCAGCGCATAGCGCTGCAGCGGCCGGCCTTCCTGCGTCGTCACCTCGCGGATCGCGCGCAGCGGCGAGCGGAAGCCGCCGCTCGCGATCGTCTGGTACAGCTGCGCGACCTCGAGCGGGCTCATTTCGGTGGCGCCGAGCAGGGTCGAGGCGAAGGGCCTCAGGTCGCGCTCGACGCCGAGCTTCTTCACGTTGGCGAGCACCTTATCGAGACCGAGCTCGGTGCCCAGGCGCGCGGTGGCGGCGTTGTAGGAATTGGCGAGCGCGACGCGCAGCGGCACCAGACCGTGGAACTGCCGATCGTAGTTCTGCGGTTCCCAGTCGGGCGCGCCGCGGCTTTTCCACGTGAACGGGCCGTCGTCGATCGGCGTGATCAGCGTGTAATGGGCGGGGTCCGAGAGCGCGGTCAGATAGACCACCGGCTTGAGGAGCGAGCCGACCGGGCGAGCGGCGTCGATCGCGCGGTTGTAGCCGCGATAGCGCGGATCGCGCCCGCCGACGATCGCCTGCACCTCGCCGCTCTGCGGATCGGTGACGACCACCGCGCCCTCGAGCCCCGGCTGCTTGTTGAAGCGCTTTTCCCG
>DASQYN010000269.1:0-5554 GCA_035639215.1 Burkholderiales bacterium | reverse complement strand
CGCCCGATACAACCTGTTTATCCTCGAAGTGTTGACGGCGTGGATCGATCCGGCGCAGAAGCGGCCGAAGACCATCCACCACCAGGGCTACGGCACCTTCGTGGTGGATGGCAGGACGATCCGGCTGAAATCGAAAATGCGGTAAGGCGACGCTGGCGCGGCCTTCGGCGGCCGCGCTAGCGCTTGCTTCAGAAGCTGCGGAAGAGGTCCTGCGGCACGTTGGCCTTGGCGAAGATGTAGTCGCGCGAGGCCTCGAGCTGGCGGCGCAGATGCGGGAGGTCGACGCCGAGGAGCCGGCCCTTCCACTTGCGCACGTTGCCCGCGACGATCACCGTCTCCACGTTGGTACGGTCCATGAGCGAGACGACCGCATTCGGGACATGGTTGAGCGGCGCGACGTTGAGCGCGGTGGCGTCGAGGATGAGAATGTCCGCTTCCTTGCCCGGGGTCAGCGAGCCGACCTTTTTGTCGAGCCCCAGGCCTTTCGCGCCGTTCATCGTCGCGTAGCGCAGCACGTCGCGTGTCGTGAGTGGCGCCGGCACGTCGGCGGGCGGTATCGGCCACCACGGGAAGGGCAGGCTTGGGACGGGCACCGCGTTTTGCGGCAGTCCCCAATCCAGGGGATTGGGCAAATTCTGGTTGCCATTGGGACTGTCGAGCACCATCTGGTTCACGATCGCGCGTTGCGCGTTCATCGCCGAGCGCATTTGAGTAAAGAAATCCGCGGTCAGCGTGCACTCCACGTCGACCGAGAGCGAGGGCTCCATGCCGAGGCTCAGCACGCGCAGGATGGGCGGCATGCCATGCCGCATGTTCATCTCGATCGGGAAGGCGATGGAGACGTGCGCGCCCACCTCCTTCACCCTTTGCCAGGCCGCGTCCGACATGCCGGTCATGTGTATGAACAGGTTGTCGGGGCCGATACCGATGGTACCGAGACCGCCCGTTCCGGCGGCGAGCTTGTCGAAAGTCGGGCGGATGCCGAACGGCGAGAGAATGTGCGCCGCGATCTGCAGGCCGAGCTGCCGGCCGATCTTCCACGACTGGTCGGTGCTCGCGTCCCCGAGGTAGACCTCGCCGCCCATGATCATGTGGACGAGCTGGTCGCTGGACGAGAACCACTGCTTCTTGATGCGCACTGCGTCCTGCGGGTACTGGTTGCCCGGGTTGGTGCCGATCACCGCGGCGCCGGCGCTCTCGAAATAGCCGAAGGCGGCGCGCCGGCCGGTATCGAAGAGCGCCTGGATCGCGGCATCCGAGTGCTGCGGTGAATGGTGGATCTGCGAGACGTCGTGCACCGTGGTCACGCCGTCATCGAGCTGCGAGAGACCCGCGAAGAGCTCGTTGATGTACACGTCCTCGGGCCGGTACACCGGCGCGAAGGTGAGGAGGATGTACTCGAAATAAGTGCCGGTGCCGCTCGGCGTGCCCGACTGGTCGTTGATGAGCAGGCCGTTGGCGAGAAAGCTCCTCAGCGCAGTCTCGAACTGGTGGTGGTGCGTGTCGATGAAGCCGGGCATGACGATGCGGCCGCGCGCATCGATCACGCCCGCGCCCCCCGCGTGCAGATTCGGCCCGACGGCGAGGATCTTCTTTCCCTCCACCAGCACGTCGGCCTGAGCGAAGTCGCCAACGCCCGGGTCCATCGACATCACCGCCCCGCCACGGATCAAATAGCGCCGGCCGGGACGGCCGCTGTCCTGCGGTGGATCGCCGCCGTCGGCGGCGGCGGGCCGGGCGGCGAAAAGGCTAGCGCCGGCCGCGGCGAGCGGCGTGGCGGCGGCGGCTTTGAGGAAATTGCGCCGCGAACCGTAATGGTCCTGCGGCATGCCTGTATCGCAGAGCTTGCACATACCTGGAGCCCTCCCCCTGTGGCGAGCCGCCGAGTGGCGGCTCCGCGAATCCATTCTGCGCCTGCCGCGCGAGCCTGTGCACCACAAGCGGCCGGCGGTAAGCGGGACGGTTCCCACCGCCGCAAGGTTGGTGTTAGCTAAACACGTAGGCATCCATCGCGAGGACGCCGGAATCGATGGCCTTGAAAATCCGCTCGGGCTCGTAGCCTTCCCGGGCGGCGCCGACGGCGACGAACAAGGGGAGGAAATGCTCGTCCGTGGGATGGGCGCGCACGCCCTGGGGCGAGCGCGAGCGATAGTCGGCGAGGCCCTCGAGGTCGTGTGCCTCGAGCTTCTCGCGCACCCATTCGGCGAACTCGCCCGCGTAGGGCGCCGGGTTGCCTCGACCGCGCATCCAGTCGCGCAGGTTGTGCGTCATGTGGCCCGAGCCGATGACGAGGACGTTGTCCTCCTCGAGCTTTCGCAGGGCTCGCCCGAGCGCGAGGTGATGACGGGTGCCGAGCTCGGGCTGCAGCGAGAGCTGCACCACCGGCACGTCGGCGTCCGGGTACATGTAGAGCAGGGGCGCCCAGGCGCCGTGATCGAGGCCGCGGCAGCCGTCGATCGCCGCGGTGAACCCGTGCTCCTTCAATAGCTGCGCCGCCTTCTGCGCCACCGCCGGCGCGCCGGGCGCGGTGTAGCGCAGCCGGTAGAGCGGCTCGGGGAAGCCGGAGAAATCGTGGATCGTCTCCGGCCGCGCCGAGCCGGTGAGCATCGGCACGTTGGTTTCCCAGTGCGCCGAGGCGATCACCAGCGCCTTCGGCTTGCCGAGGCGCTTGCCGAGCGCTGCCCAGGCAAGGCCCGCCTCGCCCGCCTGCAAGGCGTGCATCGGCGAGCCGTGCGATAGGAAGACGCTCGGCAGGGGAACCATGATGTCAGGCTGCGGCCTGCTGCTTGGGAATCAGGCCCTCTTCCTGCATCGCCTCCTTCACCTTCGGACGCTTGCGGATGCGATCGACGTAGGCGGCGACGTTCGGCCACTGCTTGAGATCGATCTTCATCGGGATGGTCCAGTTCAGCACGGTGAAGAGATACGCATCGGCGACGCTGAAGCGGCTGCCGAGCAGGTAGTCCTTGCCGGCGAGCTGCTGGTCGAGCCAGGCGAAGCGCTTCGTTAGGTTCTCCTTCGCGATCGTCTTGTAGTCCTCGGGCGTGTTCGGCCGGAAGAGCGGCGAGAACTGCTTGTGAATCTCGGAGGTGATGAAGTTCAGCCACTCCTGGAGCCGGTAGCGCTCCAGCGTGCCCGCCTTCGGCGCGAGCCCGGCGTCGGGCTTCTGGTCGGCGAGGTACTGGACGATCGCCGGGCCCTCGGTGAGGACCTCGCCGTTGTCCAGCTCGAGCGCCGGCACGTAGCCCTTGCCGTTGACCTTCCAGTAATCGCCGCCGCCGTCGATGGTCTTCGTCTTGTTGTCGATCTTCTGGATCTGCACCGGCAGGCCGAGCTCGCGTGCGACGATGTGCGGCGAAAGCGAGCAGGCACCGGGACTGTAGTAAAGCTTCATGTCATCTTCTCCTCGGGGGTTGCGTTTTACGACCAAGCCTGGACCACTGCCGGCGGGAGGCAGACCGTGCGCGAGCCTTCGGCCGTGGCCTGGACGGCGCCGACAACGGCACCAATCAAGGCGGCGAGCGCCGCTCCGGTCACCAGCGATCTCTTCAACATAGGGTGCCTCCTTTGCCGCAAGTTCTGTTCGAGCCGTTAGTGTGCTTCCGCTCGCTTCCGGGATAAACGGGTATGGGCGCAATGGATCGTTTACACAAGCGGGATAATATGGCGCCTCATGGACCGCCTTGCCGCCATCCAGGTTTTCGCCCAAGTGGTTGAGTACGGGAGCTTCGCAAGGGCGGCCGAGCGCCTTGGGCTGTCGACCTCCGCAGCCTCCCGCCATGTGGCCGACCTCGAAGCCCATCTGCAGACCCGGCTTCTGAACCGCACTACCCGCAAGGTGAGCCTCACCGAAAGCGGCCGCGCTTTCTACGAGCGCTCGGTGCAGCTCCTCAGCGACCTGGCCGAGGCGGAGCAGGAAGCCTCACGTGCCGCGGTGGAGCCGCGCGGCACAATCAGGCTCACTACGTCGGTGAATTTCGGCGTGCGCCACGTCGCTCCTGCGATTGCCGATTTCCTCGGCGAGCACTCGGGGGTGCGCTTCGACGTGTCGCTCTCCGATCGCGTCGTCGACCTGGTCGAAGAGGGCTTTGACCTCGGCATCCGCATCGGCACGCCGGGCGCGGACAATCTCGTCGCCCGCAAGCTCGGCGAGACGCGGCTCGTGCCCTGCGCCTCGCCGGTATACCTGGCGAGGCACGGCGCGCCGGCGAGCCCGGAAGACCTGGCTCGGCACAACTGCTTCACCTACGAGTACGTTTCGCCGCGCAACGTCTGGCGCTTCCGCGACCGCGCGGGCGCCGAGCGCAGCGTGCGCGTCTCCGGCACGCTGCACTCGAACAACGGCGACCTCCTCGCCGAGGCGGCCGCGCGCGGCGCCGGCGTGGTGTTCGAGCCGGCTTTCATCGTCGGCCCCGACGTGCGCGCCGGCCGCCTCGTGCCGCTCCTGCAGGATTACGTGCCGCTGCCCGTGCCGATCTATGCCCTGTACCCGAGCCGCAAGCATCTCTCGGCCAAGGTGCGCCGCTTCGTCGACTTCCTCATCGCGCGCTTCGTCGACGCCCAGGACTGGAGCGCCGCTTGAATCGGGTAGTACTGACCCTATTGCTGTTGTTGGCCACCAGCGCCCAGGCGTTAGGGCCCAGTTGGCTGCTCGTCTCGCCCGACGGCGAGGCGCAGGCCGGCAAGCGTTTCGAGCTGATGCTCGTCTCCTCGGGCGAGCCGTTTCCGGAAGACATCAGCGTGCGCGTGCGTGTCGACGTGGCGGACGTGCTGGTGAGCCTAAAAGGCGAGGGCCCCGCCGACGGGCCGCGGCGCATCTACTCCGGCGTCATGCCGGCGGGCGCGACCGGTATCGTCACGCTGCAGCTCGCCGGCGAAGACTCGAACCGCATCACGATTCGCGTCGTGCGCGCCGACGACATGCAGCGCCTCACCGCGCAGCCAAGCACCATCGAGGAGGCGCCGCTCTCCGCCGAGGACCCGGTGTACTTCGTGCTCGGCTACCGCGACGGCTGGAACGCGCGCTTCCAGATCTCCGGCAAGTATCGCCTCTTCGACCAGGGAAGCGGCTTCGGCGCGGAGCAGCCGTGGCTCTCGGGTTTCTATTTCGGCTACACCCAGACCTCCCTTTGGGACCTGTCGGCCGCTTCCAAGCCTTTCAAGGACACCGCCTACCGGCCGTCCTTCTTCTGGAAATGGGAGCGCCGCGACGAGCGGAGCTGGATCGATGCCGCCCGCCTCGGTTTCGAGCACGAGTCGAACGGCCAGGCGGGCATTGAGTCGCGTTCGATCAACATGCTGTTTTTTCGCCCGGAGTGGCGCTGGCGCCGCGACGACGGGCGCCAGCTTGAGTTCACGCCGAAGTTCTACAGCTATCTCGACAAGGAAGAAAATCCGGACATCACGGCCTACCGCGGCTACGTCGACTGGCGCGTGCGTTACGACAACGGCGCGCAATGGATCGGCACTGCTGTAGCGCGCGTCGGCACCGCGGGGCACGGCGCACTGTTGGTCGACCTGTCGCGGCGCACGCGCGACATGCGCATGGGCCCGC
>DASQYN010000268.1:0-9542 GCA_035639215.1 Burkholderiales bacterium | reverse complement strand
GAAGCCCAGCCCGGCGAGCAGCCGCTCGGCGCGCGAGCGCGCGGTATAGGCGCCGGCGTCGCCGAGCGCGGCGTGCAGCTCGGCCATGCGGGTGCCCTCATTCGCTTTTTCCGCAAGGAAAAGCTCTTCTTCCAGGTGCCTGAGGCGGAGGTCGCCGTCGATCGCGTACTCGACCGCGCTGCGCTCGAGCGCCGGCGTTTCCTGCGCGACGTGGGCGATGCGCCAGTGCGCCGGGAAATCGACGTCGCCCTTGTCGGCGTGCAGCTCGCCGCGCAGCAGCGCGAACAGGCTCGACTTGCCCGAGCCGTTCGCGCCGATCAGGCCGACGCGCTCGCCGGGATTGACGGCGAGCTCGGCGCCTTCGAGCAGCACCTTCGCGCCGCGCGCGAGCGTGACGTTGGAGAAGCGGATCATGAAAGCGCGCGATTTTAAGCCTTATAGTCGCGCCATGACGGCGCGCCTCCCGCTGTTCCTGCTCGCTCTGGCGCTCGCCGGATGTGCGCACCAGCCGACGACGGAGAGCGAGCTGCGTGCGGCCGTCGACCGCGCGCTCGCCGAGCGCCGTCTCACGCCGGCGACGCTCGGCATCGTCGACAATCTTCTCGCGCACGAGGCGCCGCCGCCGCCGGGCACGCCGGCGGTGCTGGCGCCGCTCTTCCAGGATCCGCTCCTCGCCGCCGATGCGCCCGCGCTCTGGCAGCGCGTGGTGCCGCGCTCGCTCGAAGCGTTCTTCGAAGCGCCGCCCGGGCGCGCCGAGGATTTCGACGCGCTCCTCGCCGACTACCTGAAAGACCTCCAGGAAGCGCAGCGCCGGCTGCGCCAGGCGACGCGTTCCTTCGACGAAGCCGGGATGGCGCGCGCGCTCGGCGAAGGCGTGCCGGCGCAGCTCGTGCCGCCGCTCCTGGCGACGATCGATGCGGCGGCGCTCGAGGAAGCGAACGATCTCTTCGTCCACGCCACTGCGCGCTTCGTGCGCGGACTGCGCGCGCCCGGAATGCGCTTCCCCGGGCCGCGCGAGATCGCCTCGCCGATCGGCCGCATCGTGATCGGCAGCGCGGGGCCGGATCGCCACGCCGCGGGCGCGGCGCTGATCGTCGACCCGGGAGGCGACGACGTGTACGAGCGCTCGCCGGCGCTCGGCGGTGCGGTCTCGGTGATCATCGATCTCGCCGGCAACGACGAGTACACCGGCAGCGATCTCGCGGTGCGCTCGCTTTCGGCGCTGGTCGACGTGCAGGGCGACGACCGCTATCGCATGACCGGCCCCGGGCTCGCGGCGAGCGTCGCCGGCGCGTCGCTCCTCGTCGACTACGAAGGCGACGATGTCTACGAGGGGCGCTTCTTCGCCGAAGGCGCGGCGATGCTCGGGCTCGCCGCGCTCGTCGACGCGGCAGGCAACGACCGCTACCAGGTCGAGGCGTTCGGGCAGGGCTATGCCTTCACTGCCGGGCTGGGCGTGCTGTGGGACCGCGGCGGAGACGACCGCTATACGGCGGGCGGCGTGCCCGATGCCTGGAAGCGCGGCGGCGGCGTCGCCTTCGCGCAGGGCGCGGCGGCGGGATACCGCACGCCGCTCGGCGGCGGCATCGGCATCCTGCGCGACGATGCGGGCGACGACCGCTACGAGGCCCAGATGTTCGCGCAGGGCGTCGGTTACTACTACGCGCTCGGCCTGCTCTGGGACGGCGCCGGCCGCGACGTCTACCGTGCGGTGCGCTATGCGCAGGGCAACGGCGTGCACGAGGCCGTCGGCGTGCTGCGCGACGAATCGGGCGACGACCGCTACGAGCTCGCCGTGGGCGTCGGCCAGGGCATGGGACTCGACATCGCGAGCGGGCTGCTGGTCGACGCGCAGGGCGACGACAGCTACGAGGCGCCGGCCTTCGCCCAGGGCGCCGGCACGGCGAACGGCGTCGGCCTGCTCGTCGACCGCGCCGGCCGCAACCGCTTCGCCCTCACCACGAGCGACCCGCACGCCTGGGGCCATGCCGAATGGGAGCGGCGCCTGCCTACGGTCGCTGCGCTCGTGGACGAGGGCTCGCAGGCCAGCTTTGTCCGCGAGGGCAAGCCGGCCGCCCCCTCGCCGCCGCGCGTCGTGTATTCCGCCGACGACGCGCCCACCCGCTGTCCCGAGCTGCCGCCCGCGGCGGGCCCCGCCTCGGGCAATTTCGTCGCGGCGCTCTACCAGGTCGCGCTGCGCCTGCCTTATGGCGATCCCGACCCCGCGCGCTACGGCGAAGTGCTGCGCGAGCTGATCGACGACCCGGCGGCCGCCATGGCGCAGATCGCCCCCGGCGATTTCACGCTGGTGTACGCGCTCGGCGACACGCTGCAATGCGCGCTGCTCGCCGCAAGCGAGCCCGAAGCACAGAGGATGTACGCCGCCTTCGACGCCATGCTCGCGGCGCCAGGCTCGAGCTTCCTCGGCGTGATCGCCTACGCGCTGAAGCGGCGGCCCGGCCCGGCGCCGGTCATGGCCCGGCTGAACGCCTTGCTTGGCGCGAGCCCGCGCTGCTCCTTCCAGGCAATGGCAATGGACGGCGCTACCGAGGCGCAGGCCCGCGAAGCGCTCGCCGCTCCCTGCTGGCGGGTGCAGGTCGCCGCCTACGAGCGGCTGCAGGCGCTCGGCGCGGCGCGCGCCGAAGACCGCGCCCGGTTGGCGTTCCTTTACCGATGAACGGGAATGGCGCTTGCATTTCCCCGGCGGCTAACCGAGGAGACGCCCCATGCGAACCCTGCTTGCCCTTGCCGCCGCCGGCTACCTCCTGTACGCGCTGCGCGGGCCGCAAGGGAAAACCGTTCCCGATGACGTGCTGGTCGCCAAGGTGCGCCGCGCGCTCGACGCCAACGTCGAGCATTCCGGCTCGATCGACATCCAGGCGCGCCAAGGCGAGATCGTGCTCTCCGGCCCGATCGGCGGCGGCGAGCTCGCCCGCTGCCTGCGCGCCGTGCGCCGCATTCCGGGCGTGCGCAGCATCACCAACCGGCTGAAGGCGCACGCCATGGCCGCGTAGAATCCTCGCGCGTTCCAACAACAAGGGGGGGCGATGAAAGCGCGCTGGCTCGCCGCGCTGGCGGTGGCGACGAGCTTCTTCTGGATGCTTGGCGCAGCGCCGCTTTTCGACGTCGACGAGGGCGCCTTCAGCCAGGCGACGCTCGAGATGTTCGAGCGGGGGGATTTCCTCTCCACCTATCTCAACGGGCTGCCGCGCTACGACAAGCCGATCCTCGTCTACTGGCTGCAGGCGGCGAGCGTGGCGCTGCTCGGGCCGAGCGAATGGGCGTTCCGACTCCCCTCCGCGCTCTGCGCCACGCTCTGGGCCTGGCTCACCTACGCCTTCGTGCGCAAGCACTACGGCGAGGAGCGCGCGCTCTTCGCCGCGGTCCTGCTCGCGTGCTCGCTCGGCGTCTATATCATCGGCCGCGCGGCGACCGCCGATGCGCTGCTCAACTGCCTGCTCGCCGCCGCCATGTTCGCCGCCTGGCTGCACCTGTCGACCGGGCGGCGCCGCTGGCTCTACGCCACGCATGCGGCGATCGCGCTCGGCGTGCTCGCCAAGGGGCCGATCGCGATCCTGGTGCCCGGCGCGACGACGTTCCTGTTCTGTCTCCTGAAAAGAAACCTGAAGGCCTGGGCGAGCGCGGTCTTCGACTGGCGCGGGCTCGCGCTCTTCTTCGCCATCGCCGCGCCCTGGTATGCGGCGATCCTCGCGAAGGAAGGCTGGGCGTTCGTCGACGGCTTCCTCCTCCGGCATAACGTCGCGCGCTTCGGCGGGCCGCTGCAGGGCCACGGCGGCAGCCTGCTCTACTACTTTCCGGTGCTGCTGGTCCTCTCGGCGCCTTTCACCGCGCTCATCGCGCCGGCGCTGGCACGCCTGCGCGAGCTCTGGCGCGACGACCTGCAGGCGTACCTGCTGCTCTGGTTCGCCTTCGTGTTCGTCTTCTTCTCGCTCTCGGGCACCAAGCTGCCGCATTACGTGCTCTACGGCTACACCGGGCTCGCCATCCTGATGGCGGCGCGTGGCGCCGAGATGCGCTCGCAGCTCTGGGCGCTCGTGCCGCCGCTCGTCTTCTTCGTCGCGCTGCTCGCGCTGCCCTACGCCCTCGCCTACCTCGCACCGCGCCTCGAGGACGCCTACTACCGCCAGGCGCTCGGCATGGTGCTCACCCGCTTCGACACGCTCTACTTCGCCTACTTCGGCGTCGCCACGGCGCTCGTCGTCTACGCGATGCTCGAGCGGCGCACGGCGCTCGCGCGCAAGCTCGCGCTTTGCGGGCTGCTCGCCGTCGCCGGCCTCTCGACGCTCGTCGTGCCGGCCGCGGGGGAGCTGCAGGAGCCGATCAAGGAGGCGGCGCTGCTCGCGCGCGAGCGCCGCTTCGACGTGGTGATGTGGCGGCTCAACGCGCCGAGCTTCAGCGTCTACCGCGGCGCGCCGACGCCGAGCCGCGAGCCGCGTCCCGGCGACGTGATCGTCACCAAGGCGAGCCGGCTCTCCGGGCTGCCCAAGGGCACGGCCTACGACATCCTCTTCTCGCGCGGCGGCATCGTGCTCGCGCGCATCAAGGCTTGAAGGCGCTGCGTATCTGGCTGGTGCCCGGCGTCGCGGTGGCGCTCTTCGTCGTCGTTTATTCCCTGAATGCCAACGAGGCGGTGTTCCTCGTGCTCAACCGCATCGGCCCGGCGACGAGCGACTGGCTGTGGGCCAACGTCACCGTGCTCGGCGATACGCTTGTCGCCTTCACGCTTTGCCTGCCGCTATGGCGACGTCGCCCGGATCTCGTCTGGGCTTTCGTCGCCGTCGCGCTCCTCGGCACGGCCTGGGCGCGCGGGCTGAAACCTCTCGTGGACGAAGCGCGACCGCTTGCGGTCCTCGACGGCGCCGTTCATGTCATCGGCCCACCGCGCACCGCGGTCGGTTTCCCGTCCGGACACGCGACCGCCGCGTTCGCCATTGCGGGGCTGTGGGCGCTCGGGATGCGGTCGCGAACGCTCGCCGCATGCGCGATTAGCCTAGCGACGCTCGGCTCGCTGGCACGCGTCGTCGTCGGCGTGCATTGGCCGATAGACATTCTCGCGGGCGCCTTCGGCGGCTGGCTCGCCGCGGCTGCCGGCCTTGCCCTCGGGCAACGGACGGCGCGATTCGGCCGCCATCCCGCTGTGCAATGGGGCGTCGGGCTGTTCCTCGTGCTGTGCGCGGTACTGCTCGTGCTCGGCATGCCGCGGCGCGAATACGCGGACGCCGTCTTCTTCGAGCGCGCTTTGGGACTCGCCTGCCTCGCCGCCGCAGGAATCGCGCTGTGGCGTGATGCTAGACTTGGCCATGCAGGTCTCGGTCGTCATCCCGGTCTATAACGAAGAAGACAATCTTCCCGAGCTGGTGGAGCGCGTCGGCGCCGCGCTCAGGCGCTCCGGCCGCAGCTTCGAGCTGATCCTGGTGGACGACGGCTCGCGCGACCGCTCGGCGACGGTGCTGGCCGGGCTCGCCGCCTCGCGCGACTGGCTGAAGCCGCTCTACCTGATCCGCAACTATGGACAATCGGCCGCGCTGCAGGCCGGATTCGACGCGGCGCAGGGCGAGATCGTCGTCACGCTCGACGGCGACCTGCAGAACGATCCGGACGACATTCCGCAGCTTCTCGAGCTGCTCGACGCGCGCCCCGAGATCGACGTGATCTCCGGCTGGCGCAAGGAGCGGCAGGATCGCACGCTGTCGCGCAAGCTCCCCTCGATGGCGGCGAACGCGCTGATCTCGCGCGTCACCGGCGTGAAGCTGCACGATTACGGCTGCGCGCTGAAGCTCTACCGCGCGCAGGTGATCCGCGACCTGCGGCTCTACGGCGAGCTGCACCGCTTCATCCCGGCGCTCGCCGCCGAGGTGGGCGCGAAGATCGTCGAGGTGCCGGTGCGCCACCACGCGCGCACGCGCGGCCAGTCGAAGTACGGCATCGACCGCACCGTGCGCGTGCTGCTCGACCTGTTGTGGATCCGCTTCCTCATGCGCTTCCTGCACCGGCCGATGCAGGCCTTCGGCGGCGCGGGCTTCGCGCTCGGCCTCGCCGGCTTCCTGATCCTCGCCTGGCTCGCCTTCGAGAAGCTCGCCCTGGGCCACGAGATCGGCGGCCGCCCGCTGCTGCTGCTCGGCGTGCTGCTCGTGCTGATCGGCGTGCAGCTCGTCGCCACCGGCCTCATCGGCGAGCTGCTGACGCGCGTCTACCACGAGCCGCAGGGGCGCGCCCAGTACCTGCTGCGCCAGGCGCCGCGGCCGCAGCCGAAGGCGGGGAACGAAGAGAAGGAAGAGAAGCGCGCCTGGGCCCGAAGCGGAAGCTAGCGCTGCGCATCGCCGCGGGGCTCGCGCTGCTCGCGGCGGTGCTGTGGTACGCCGACCCGATGGCGATCGGCGCGCAGCTCGAGGCGATCGATCCCGGGTTCTTCGCCGCCGGCCTCGCCGCGTCGATCGTGTCCAACGTCTTCTCGGCGGCCCGCTGGGCCGCGATCGCACGCACGCTCGGCCTCGCCGCGCCGCTCGCGGGCGCGGTGGCGATGTACTTCCGCGGCATGACCATGAACGTGCTCCTTCCGGGCGCGACGGTGTCGGGCGACGTGCTGCGCGGCTATCAGCTCGCAAGACTGGAGGGCAATACCGGCGGCCGCGCCGCGGCGTCGGTGGTGCTCGACCGGCTGAGCGGGCTGTGGATCCTCTGCGCGATGTCGCTCGTTTCCCTCGGCGTCGCGCTCGCCGCGCAGCTGCTGGTGCCCGGCAGATCGATCGGCCTCTACATGGCCGGGTTGCTCGTCGCCCTCGCCCTGCCCTGGCTGCCGCTGCCGTTCGCCCGGCTGGAAGGGCTGCGCCGTCAGGCGCTCGGCGCCCGGCGCGCGCTGCTCGCCTCGGCATGGCTCTCGGTCCTCGTGCAGGTGTTTTCCGCGGCCGCGCTCTGGGCCTTCGCCTTCGCCGCCGGCATCAACCTTTCCTACGCGGTGATGCTCGCCGCGGCGGCGCCGATCTTCATCATGGGCGCCGTGCCGCTCGGCTGGGGCGGGTTCGGCGCCCGCGAGGCGGCGGCGGTGGTAGTGCTGGGAGCGATCGCCGTGCCGGCCGACCAGGCGACTACTGCGGCGCTGCTCTACGGCATCTCGGCGCTGCTGCAGGGCGCCGGCGCGGCGCCGCTCTTCCTGCTCAAGTCCTAGCGACGATCGGGTTCTCGCCGGCCAGGGCGCGGCGGTGCATCACGCCGTTCTTGAGGCGCATCACTTTCCAGAAAAAGGCGACGCGCGAGACTTCGGTCACCTGCCCGACCTCGGAGGCCATCTCCTCGAGCTGGAAGTCGGGGTGCCAGCCGAGCGTGTCGGAGAAGCGCGCCAGGCTCTTCTCCAGTGCGCCCATCACCCGGTTCTTGGAATGCACGTGGTTGACGAGGAAGATCTCGCCGTCGGGCTTGCAGACGCGGTGCAGCTCCTCGATCAGCTTCGCCGGCTGATCGACGACCGACACGACGTACATGGCGACGACCTTGTCGAAGCTCGCCTGCGGAAAGGTCATCTTCTCGGCGTCCATCTCGAGCAGCGCGTCGACGTTCTCGAGGCCGCGGCGCGCCACCCGCTCGCGCGCCCGCTCGAGCATCTCGCGCGACACGTCGATCCCGGTAACGCGCACGTCCGCGGGATACATCGGCAGCGCGAGCCCGGTGCCGACGCCGACCTCGAGCACGCGGTCGCCGGGCTTGCAGCCGAGCGCCTTGAGCAGTGCCTTGCGGCCCGGCTGCAGCATCGGGCCGAACACCGCATCGTAGAAGCGGGCGTAGCGGCGGTAGGCCGCCTTCACCGAGTCGATATGCATCGTCTTTTAGCCTGCCGCGACCGTGCGCAGCGCCCTTTTCAGAAGTGCCTCCACCAGCGGCACCTTATAGCCATTATGCCGTAGTGGGCTCGCCCCCTGCAGCGCAGCGTGCGCCGCGGCCGCGAAACCGTCCTTGCTCGCGGGGGCGCCGGCGAGGACGCGCTCGCCCTGCGCCGCCCGCCACGGGATCGGTCCCACTCCCGAGAGCACGATGCGCGCATGAGCGGGGAAAGCAAGCGACGCACCCGGCACGCGGATTGCAAACCTGTTCTGGGTTCCATGAAGATCGCGCAGATTGCCCCGCTCGCCGAAAGCGTGCCGCCGCGCCTCTATGGCGGGACGGAGCGCGTGGTCGCCTACCTTACGGAGGAGCTGGTCCGCCTGGGGCACGACGTGACGCTGTTCGCGACCGGCGATTCGCAGACCAGCGCCACGCTGGTCGCCTGCGCGCCGCGCGCGCTGCGCCTCGCCGGCGTGCAGGACCCGAGCCCCTATTACACGCTGATGCTCGAAACGGTGCGCAGCCGTGCCGCGCAGTTCGACGTGCTGCACTTCCATCTCGAGCACCTGCACCTGCCGCTCTTCCAGGCGTTGGCGCGCAAGTCGGTCACCACGCTGCACGGCCGGCTCGACCGCGAGCCGCTCGCCGCGCTGTACCGGCAGTTCGCCGACATGCCGCTCGTCTCGATCTCCAATGCCCAGCGCCTCGCCCTGCCGCAGGCGAACTGGGTGGCCACCGTGCACCACGGTCTCGCGCGCGAGATCTGCCCCTTCAATCCTGCCATCCAGCTTCCGGGGCGCGGCGGCTACTTCGCCTTCCTCGGCCGCGTCTCGCCCGAGAAGGGCCTCGCCCGCGCCATCGAGCTCGCGCGCCGCGCCGGCGCGCGCCTGCGCATCGCCGCCAAGATCGACGCGGTCGATGCGGAGTACTTCGAGAGCGTCATCCAGCCGCGGCTCGGCGAGCCCGGCATCGAGTTCATCGGCGAAGTGGACGAGGCGGGCAAGCCTGCCTTGCTGGGCAACGCCACCGCGCTGCTCTTTCCCATCGACTGGCCGGAGCCCTTCGGCCTGGCGATGATCGAGGCGATGTCGTGCGGCACGCCGGTCATCGCCTGGGCGAACGGCTCGGTGCCGGAGCTGGTCGACGAGGGCGTCACCGGCTTCGTCGTCGATTCCTTCGATGCCGCGCTCGCGGCGCTCGACCAGGCGCGCCGGCTCGACCGCCAGCGGGTGCGCGAGCGCTTCGAGGAGCGCTTCTCGGCAGCGCGGATGGCGCGCGACTACCTGTCGGTCTACCGGGCGCTCGGGCGGCGGCGGGCGCTCGCCGCCGTGTGAAAAGAGATTCCCCGTCCTTCGCCCCGGTCCTCGTACCCGGTGTAGTCTCGCTCGCCGCGTCGAGCCGCCGCACGCTCAAGCACGGCGACACCTTCGCCATGTTCGACGAGTACGGCGACGTGCTCGCCCTCGAGCACAGCCCGACCGGGCTGTTCCACCACGACACGCGCTATCTCTCGCACCTGCGCTTCAAGCTCGAGGGGCATCCGCCGCTCGTCCTTTCCTCGACGGTGCAGCCCGACAACGTGATGCTCGACGTCGACCTCACCAACCCGGACCTCTTCGATGCCGAGGGGCGGCTCGCGCTCGCGAAGGACACTTTCCACATCGCGCGCGCCAAGTTCCTCTGGGACGCCTGCTGCCACGAGCTGT
>DASQYN010000267.1:0-2311 GCA_035639215.1 Burkholderiales bacterium | reverse complement strand
CCGCGAGATCGTGAGCGTCGACAAGACGCTTCGCGTCTACACCCCCGAAGAGGGCGGCGACACCCATATCAACATCGACAACTGGTCGCAGGTCCTCCCGGTAATGGCGGATTGGCTAAGGACGAAGTTGCAGTAAAGGCCGTAACCGCCGCGCTCGCCAGCAGGCGGTAATGCGCGTACACTGCATAGCTCGCTGCTTTTGCAGCATCCGCGGCATCCAAGAAGCCGCGGTTTTCCGCTTCGTTTCATCCCGGGAAACATCACGAGCGTCTCGACGCCCGGACGGGATGCGTCGTCTCTCGAAGGAGCCTGACCATGGAATTGAACGAAATCTCGAACGTCCTCGTCAAGGAAGACCTGGTCATCGGCAAAGGCGACGCGGCGGAACCCGGCAGCGACGTGCTCGTGCACTACGTCGGCTGGCTCGAGAGCGGCCAGCAGTTCGACTCGAGCCGCGCCCGGCGCGACCCGCTCGACTTCGCGCTCGGCGCGGGCGACGTCATCAAGGGCTGGGACGAGGGCATCCCGGGCATGAGGGTCGGCGGCAAGAGGAAGCTCGTCATCCCGCCCGCGCTCGCCTACGGCGAGCACGGCTGCGGCGGCGTCATCCCGCCCCAGGCAACGCTCGTCTTCGAAGTCGAGCTGCTCGAAGTCCGCTAGGGTCCCGCCTTTACCGCTTCTGTCTGGCCAGGAAGCGGTCGAGCTGATCCGCAAAGCGCTTCCGGTCCGTGGTATCCAACGCCGCCGGTCCGCCCGTGCGCTCGCCCGCCGCGCGCAGCCCCTCCAGGTAGTTGCGCAGCGCCAGGCGCTCCTGGATGTTCTCCGGCGTATAGAACTCCCCGCGCGGATTGAGCGCGTGGGCGCCCTTGGCGATCACCTCCGCCGCGAGCGGGATGTCGGCCGTGACCACGAGATCGCCCGGCGCCAGCTCGCGCACGATGCGGCCGTCCGCCACATCGAAGCCCCGCGGCACCTGCAGCGCGCGGATGTAGGGCGAGGGCGGCGTGCGCAGAAACTTGTTCGCCACCAGCGTCATCGCGATCTTCGTCCGCTCCGCCGCGCGGTAGAGGATGTCCTTGATCACCGCGGGACACGCGTCGGCGTCGACCCAGATGTGCATGTCCTGAATATTGCTGCTTCTGCGCCTCGCTTGCGCGTAGCATGTACGCATGACAGTGAATCTCTTCCCGGTGATGCGCTGGCTCTTTCGCCCCTTCGCCGAATCGCGCGGCGAGCCTGGCCAGGCATCCCGCGTCGCAGGGCTCAGCACCGGAAGATGGACCCGCGAGCTGCTGAAGCATCTCGAGTGGCGGCGCCTCGAAGAGCTTTGCGCGGCCTACTTCGAGGAGCTCGGCTTCAAGGCTGCCATCGTGTACGAGCGCGCCGACGGCGCAGCGGACATCTGCCTCTACGCGGCGGATGCCGGGGAGCCTTCGATCCTGGTGCACAGCAAAACCTGGGATGCGTACCCGATCGGCATCAAGCCGCTGGTCGAGCTGCGCGCCTCCATGACCTCCGCGAATGTCGCGCAAGGCGTCATGGTCACCTCAGGCCGCTTCACACCCGAGGCCACAGGCTACGCGGCGAAGGAAAACATCGACCTCATCGACGGCGCCGCCCTCCTCGCCAAGCTCGACGCCCTTCCCCCCGAGAAAGGGCTCGCCCTCCTCAAGTTCGTCACGCAGGGCGACTTCCTCACTCCCACCTGCCCGCGCTGCTTCATCAAGATGACGGCAAGCAAGAGCACCGGCCACGGCAGGATGTTCTGGGGCTGCCGCAATTACCCGAGCTGCAAGCTGACCTTCCCCAGCGCGATGCCCGCCTGAGGCGGGCGGTCGCCGCTTGGGGACGGAGCCCGAATCTTCTTGGTTCTCGCTCTTGGGGCTCCGTCCCCGAATTTTTATCAACTCGGCGATGCTGGATAGAATGCCCCGCCATGTCGTTCGAAGATCTGCCGCCGCTGCCGCCGCTGATCCACGAGGAAGCGAAGGGCTACGCCGAGCGGATCAGCGCGCTTTCGAAGCGGGTGCAGCGCGAGGAGCGCTGCGTGCTCGACGTGCCGTACGGCAGCGACTACTGGCAGAAGATCGATATCTACCTGCCGCGCCGTGAGGGCCTCTCCGGCTTGCCGGTGCTGCTCTTCCTGCACGGCGGCGCGTGGCGCAATGGCTGCAAGGAGTGGATGGGGTTCATGGCGCCGGCATTCGTCTCGCTGCCGGCGATCTTCGTCTCGGTCTCCTACCGGCTCGCCCCGGCGACGCGCTATCCCGGCCCGGCCGAGGACTGCGCCGACGCCCTCGCCTGGGTGCAT
>DASQYN010000266.1:0-15176 GCA_035639215.1 Burkholderiales bacterium | reverse complement strand
CCGCTCGGCCATTGCAGTTCGACTAGCAGGTCGAGAAACGGCTCGTTCACCGGCTGCTTCGTCGTCAGGCGCAGCACCGGCCGGTTGTTCCGCCGTGTGATATCGACGCGAACGCCGAGCAGGGCCGGACTGATCTCGATGCCGGCGGCGCTGAAGGCCTCGGGGGACGCGAGGCGGGCGCTCAGGCCTTCTTCTTCACCGGATTGCAGAGAAACGATCTCGACCTCGGCCAGCAGCGGCTGGCCGAGTGGCGAAAGCACGGTGAGCCTGCCAAGGCCGGCTGCATGCGCAGCGAACGCTGCGAGCCAAAGCGCCGCTGCAACGATGGCGATGGTTGTCGATCTAGCCACGATTCCCCCAACCCGTAATTCTTCTTAGCAGGATCAACTACCTTAACATCATGGCCTTACGGCTGCAAGTTGAGAAGTTTTCTGGGTTTTTCAGGTTTTAAGTCCTGCATCCAGCAAGATACGCAGCATCCGGCGGAGCGGCTCGGCTGCCCCCCAGAGCAGCTGGTCCCCGACCGTGAAAGCCGCGAGATAGTCGTTTCCCATCGGCAACTTGCGCAAACGCCCCACCGGCACGGACAGCCTGCCCGTCACCGCGCCAGGCGTCAGCTCGGCCAGCGATTCCTCGCGGCGATTGGGAACGACCTTCACCCACTCGTTGCCTTCCGCGAGCATGTCTTCGACTTCGTCGAGCGGCAGCGCGCGGCGCAGTTTGATCGTCAGCGCCTGGCTATGGCAGCGCATGGCGCCGATGCGCACGCACACGCCGTCGATCGGAACCTGCTTGCCGTCGCGGCCGAGGATCTTGTTCGCCTCCGCCTGCGCCTTCCATTCCTCGCGGCTTTGCCCATTGCCGAGGTCCTTGTCAATCCAGGGCAGCAGGCTTGCGGCGAGCGCCTGGCCGAAGTTCTCTTTCGGCAGGTCGCGCGCGCGGATCGCGTCGGTGACGACGCGGTCGATGTCGAGGATCGCCGAGGCCGGATCGTCGAGCAGCGGCTGCGCCGCGCGGCCGATGCGCGCCATCTGCGCGACGAGCTCGCGCATGTTGGCCGCGCCGGCGCCCGAAGCGGCCTGATAGGTCATGCTCGTCATCCACTCTACCTGGTCGCGCTGGAAGAGCCCGGCCATGCCCATGAGCATGAGGCTCACGGTGCAATTGCCGCCGATGAAGCTTTTCGTGCCCTTGACGAGCGCGTCCTTGATCACTGGCAGGTTGACCGGATCGAGGATGATCACGGCGTCGTCCTTCATGCGCAAGGCGCTCGCCGCGTCGATCCAATAGCCGCGCCAGCCCGCTTCGCGCAGGCGCGGATAGACGTCATTCGTATAGTCGCCGCCCTGGCAGGAGACGATCACCGGCAGCCGCTTGAGCGCCGCGATGTCGGTCGCATCGCCGACTGGCTCGACCTCCCGGCCGATCGCCGGTCCTTTCCCGCCGGCCTGCGAGGTGGAGAAGAAAAGCGGCTCCAGGTGCTCGAAGTCCCGCTCCTCGCGCATACGCTGCACGAGGACCGAGCCCACCATGCCGCGCCATCCGACGATACCGACCCGCATCGTGCCCATAGTCTAGAGGCTCGCCACCACCGCGTCGCCCATCTCCGCAGTTCGCACTCTACGCGTCCCGGCCGCCGAGATGTCGGCGGTGCGCAGCCCGGCGCGCAGCACCTTCGCCACCGCCACCTCGATGCGCGCAGCCGCCGCCGGCTGCGCGAGCGAATAGCGCAGCATCATCGCCGCCGAGAGGATCGTCGCGAGCGGATTCGCGACGCCGCCGCCGGCGATGTCCGGCGCCGATCCGTGAATCGGCTCGTAGAGGCCCTTGCCGCGCTGGTCGAGCGACGCCGAGGGCAGCATGCCGATCGACCCGGTAAGCATCGAAGCTTCGTCGGACAGGATGTCGCCGAACAGGTTGCCGGTGACGATGACGTCGAACTGCTTCGGATTGCGCACGAGCTGCATCGCGCAATTGTCCACGTACATGTGCGAAAGCTCGACGTCCGGATAATTTTTTGCTTCCTGGCCGACGACCTCGCGCCAGAGCTGCGACGTTTCCAGCACATTCGCCTTGTCGACCGAGCAGACGCGCTTCGCGCGCTTTCGCGCCGCGTCGAAAGCGACGCGCGCGATGCGGCGGATCTCGCCTTCGCTGTAGCGCATGGTGTCGAAGCCTTCCCGCTCCCCGTCCTTGTCGCGGATTCCCTTGGGCTCGCCGAAATAGATGTCGCCTGTCAGCTCGCGCACGATGACGATGTCGAGGCCGGCGACGACCTCGGCCTTCAGCGTCGAGGCGCCGGCGAGCTCGGGATAGACGCGCGCGGGACGCAGGTTGGCGAACAGGCCGAGCGCCTTGCGCAGGCCGAGGATCGCCTGCTCGGGACGCTTCGCGCGCGGCAGCGAGTCGTAGCGCGGATCACCCACCGCGCCGAACAGCACCGCATCGGCCGCTTTCGCCTTGCGCAGCGTCTCGCCGGGCAGCGGATCGCCGCTCGCCGCGTAGGCCGCGCCGCCGACCGGCGCTTCCGCGAGCTCGATCGGCAGGCGGAGCGCGCGCAGGACTTTCAGGGCCTCGGCGATGATCTCCGGCCCGATGCCGTCGCCGGGCAGGACTGCGACGTTCACCTCAGAAGTACCAGGGGAACTGCGCGCGCCGCCGGTCCTCGAAGGCGCGGATCTCGTCGGCGTGACGCAGCGTGAGGCCGATCTCGTCGAGGCCGTTCAGCAGGCAGTACTTGCGGAACGGATCGACGTCGAAGCGGAATTTCTTCGACCCGTCGGTCGTCGCGACCGTCTGCTCGTCGAGATCGATCGTCAGCTTGAAGCCCGGGAACGAAGCCGCGTCGTAGAAAAGCTGGTCCACCTGCGACTCGCCGAGCACCACGGGCAGGAAGCCGTTCTTGAAGGAATTGTTGAAGAAGATGTCGCCGAAGGACGGCGCGATGACGGCGCGGAAGCCGAAGTCGCGCAGCGCCCACGGCGCGTGCTCGCGCGACGAGCCGCAGCCGAAGTTGCGTCGCGCGAGCAGGATCTGCGCGCGCTGGTAGCGCGGCTGGTTCAGCACGAAATCGGGCTGGCGGCGCCAATCGGCGAAGCATCCCTCGGCGAATCCCGTGCGCTTGATGGACGCGAGATACTGCTTCGGGATGATCTGGTCGGTGTCGACGTTGGCGCGGTCGAGCGGCGCAACCAGGCCGGTCAGGACGCTGAATTTGTCCATGCCTATCTCCAGCTGCGCACGTCGACGAAGTGCCCGGCGATTGCCGCGGCCGCTGCCATCGCGGGACTGACGAGATGAGTGCGGCCGCCGACGCCCTGCCGCCCCTCGAAGTTGCGGTTCGAGGTCGAGGCACAGCGCTCGCCGGCTTCGAGGCGGTCGGGATTCATGCCGAGGCACATCGAGCAGCCCGGCTCGCGCCACTGGAAACCGGCATCGCGAAAGATCCTGTCGAGCCCCTCCTTCTCGGCCTGCGCCTTCACCAGCCCCGAGCCGGGGACCACCATGGCGGCGCGGATGCCGGCCGCAACTCGCCGGCCTTTCACCACCGCGGCGGCAGCGCGCAGGTCTTCGATCCGCGAGTTGGTGCAGGAGCCGATGAACACCTTGTCGAGCTTGATATCGGTGATGCGGGTGCGCGGCTTGAGGCCCATGTAGCTGAGCGCGCGCTCGATGCCGTCGCGGCGCAGCGAATCCTTTTCCCGGTCCGGGTCGGGCACCACGTCGTCGACCGCGACGACCATCTCGGGCGAAGTGCCCCAGGTGACGTGCGGCTTGATGTCGCGCCCCTCGAGCGTCACCTCATGGTCGAAGCTCGCGCCCGGGTCGCTCTTCAGCGTGCGCCAGTAGGTCACCGCCGCGTCCCACGCGGCGCCCTTCGGGGCGAAGGGCCGGCCCTTCACATAGTCGATCGTTGTGTCGTCGACCGCGACCATGCCGGCGCGCGCGCCGGCCTCGATCGCCATATTGCACACGGTCATCCGGCCCTCCATCGACATCGCGCGCAGCGTGCTTCCGGCAAACTCGATCGCATAGCCCGTGCCGCCGGCCGTGCCGATCCTGCCGATGATGGCGAGGATGACGTCCTTCGGGGTGACGCCGGCGGCGAGCGGCCCTTCGACGTTCACGCGCAGGTTCTTCATCTTCTTCGTCACGAGGCACTGCGTCGCCAGCACGTGCTCGACCTCCGACGTGCCGATGCCGTGCGCGAGGCAGGCGAAGGCGCCGTGCGTGCTGGTGTGCGAGTCGCCGCACACCACGGTCATGCCGGGAAGCGTGGCGCCCTGCTCCGGACCGATCACGTGCACGATGCCCTGGCGCTTGTCGAGGAAGGGGAAATACACCTTCGGACGAAACTCGGCCATGTTGCGGTCGAGCGTCTCGATCTGCAGCCTCGCGAACGGATCGCGCACCGCGGCCATGCCCTCTTCCCAGTGGTCGGTCGGCGTGTTGTGGTCGGCGGTCGCGACCACCGAGTCGAGACGCCACGGCTTGCGCCCGGCGAGCTTCAGGCCCTCGAAGGCCTGCGGGCTCGTCACCTCGTGCACGAGGTGTCGATCGATGTAGAGCAGTGCCGTGCCGTCGTCCTCGACGTGCACGACATGGCTATCCCAGAGCTTGTCGTAGAGTGTTTGCGGCATTCCCGGTTTCCGCAGCGCGGAAACCGGGAATTATGCCATCGAAACCGCTACTTCCCGGCGCTCGCAGCGCCGCCTTTCGCGGCCGCGTAAAGGGGCATCACCTTGTCGGCATACTGCTTCAGGTCCGAGAGGCGCGTCTCATTGGACGGGTGCGTCGAGAGCCATTGCGGCGGCTGCGAGCCGCCGACCTTCTCCATCTTCTGCCAGAGGGAGAGCGCTGCGCGCGGGTCGTAGCCCGCGCGCGCCGCGAGCTCCACGCCCATGCGGTCCGCTTCGGTCTCGTCGGTGCGCGACTTGGGCAGATTCAACGTTACGTTGGCGACCATCCCGCCGAGGTTCTGCGCCGTCTCGCCGAGCCCGAACAGCGCCCCCGCCAGACCGATCACCGCCTGGGTGCCCATCTGCTGCGAGATCTGCTCGCGCGTGTGCTCGCGCAAAGCATGCGAGATCTCGTGCCCCATGACCGCGGCGAGCTCGTCGTCGGTGATGTTCAGCTTCTGGATGAGGCCGGTGTAGACGGCCATCTTGCCATGCGGCATGCACCAAGCGTTGACTTCGTCCGTGGAGATCACGTGCACTTCCCAGGGCCAGCTCTTGGCATCAGGACGGAACACCGTGGTCTGGGGGACGAGGCGCGCGACGATGTTCTTGACGCGCTGAACCTGCGCCGGGTCGCGGTCCAGGGCGTTCTTCTTCTTGGCCTCGGCCATCATTTGCGCGTATTCCTTCTCCGCGCTGGCATTCACCTCATCGGAGGAAACGGCCATGTGCTGCTGTCGGCTTACCCCGACGACGCCCGGCTGGGTCGTTTCGACGGTCTGGCAACCCCCACCAAGCGCGGCGAGGAGCAAGGCGGCAGCGATTCGTGTGCGGTTCATAGTCCCTCAACGGATTGTCGCGTCTTCATATTGACAAGCTACAACCCTGCCCGTTTCAGGGAATAGGCAAGAAGGACCCCCGCGAGCGCGGCGAGCGCCGAAATCGAGAACGCCATGCCCGGACCGGCCAGCTCCCAGGCCCAGCCGGCGAAGAGCGCCCCCGCCGCCCCGCCGGCGCCGTAGGCGATGCTCGAGAACAGCGTCTGGCCGCGCGCATGGCCGGCGGCGGGAAACAACCGGTGGATGGCAGCGACCGAGGCGGCGTGGAAGGCGCCAAAAGTCGCGCCATGCATGAGCTGCGCGGCGGCGAGAATCCATGCCCACTCGGCCGCCCAGCCGATCAGCAGGAACCGCAGCCCACCGATGAGGCAGCTCGCCGCGAGAATCGCGGAAAGGCGGGCGCGACGGAACAGGGCGGGCAGCGCCATGAAGACCAGAATCTCGGCCAGCACACCGAGCGTCCACAGCAGGCCGATGGCGGTGGCGCGGTAGCCCATCTGCTGCAGGTGCAGCGTGAGGAACGCGTAGAGCGTGCCGTGCGCCAGCGCCATGCAGAAGCCGCAACCGAGCAACGCCCGCGCCGCCGGCGGCAACGCGAATGCGGGCCGTGCCCTCGTCGCGAGCGGGCGGGAAGGCGGAAGCGCCAGCGCGCTGAAGAGGCTGGCGAGCCCGAACACGACCAGGGCGGGCGCGAGCGTGGCCGCCGCGTGCCGTTCGAGCCATGCCCCGCCGCCGAGCACCGCGACGATGAAGCCCACCGAGCCCCACACGCGGATCGGTCCGTAGCGTCCGGATTGCCCGGCGAGCGCGCCGAGCGTTATCGCTTCCACGAGCGGCAGCGCGGCCGCCGATAGCAGGCTCGCCGCGGCGACCAGCGCGGCGATGCCGCGCACGCCCGGCGCGAGCGGCACCAGCGCGAAGCACGCCGCGTTCGCGGCGCAACCGAGGATGACGATGCCGCGCTGCCCGCCGCTGCGATCGGCCACCCAGCCCCAGAACGCCGGCGCGAAAATGCGCACGAGCTGCGGCAGCGCCAGCACGGCGGCGATTTCGGCCGCCGACAGGCCGCGCGCCGCGAGGTAGGCCGGGAAGTAGGCGAGCGCGACGCCCGAGTAGAGGAAGAAGGCGAAATAGAACGCCGCTAGCCGGAGCGGCGGCGGCACGCCGCTCAGCCCGGCCTCGATGCGAAGCGCACCGCGCCGATCACCGCTCGGGCGAACGCGGCTGGGTCGGTAGCCTGGCGCGCGAAATGCCCGTCGAGCAGGAGATGCGCGAGCCCGTGCACCAGCGCCCACGCGGCCGCGGCCGCCTTCTCCGCATCGGCGAGCGAGGGCTGCGCCCGGAAAACCGTGAGCAGCGCCTCGTAAGGCTGCAGCGCCGCTTGCGCCAGCTCGCGATGGCGCGCCAAGCGCAGTTGGCCGCCGAACATCAGCCGAAACAGCTGTGGATGCTCGAGCGCGAAGCGAACGTAGGCTTCGCCCATGTCGCGCCCGGCGGTCCGCGCCAGCGCCTCGCCGAGCCGGTGGAACCCCTCCGCCGCCAGCGCGGCCAGCAGGGCCTCGCGTCCCGCGAAGTGCCGGTAAGGCGCGTTGTGCGAGACACCGGCGCGCCGCGCCAGCTCGCGTAGCGAGAGCGCCTGCGGCCCGCGCTTCTCCAAGAGCTGCGCGGCGCTGCGCAGCAGCGCCGGTCGCAGCTCGCCGTGGTGGTATGTTGACACTGTATACATAGCATCGGCGGTAATGTTTCTTCTGTCAACATAGGAGCCGGCGCCGGTCTGCGAGCCGCCGGGACGAGCGCTCTATCGTTTCTTGTTCGCGTAGGGATTGCGGCCAGTGCGTAGCTCGATGGCGAGCGGCGTGCCGGTAAGCTTGAACGCTTTGCGGAAGTAGCCCTCGAGGTAGCGCCGGTATGAATCGGGCACGCGGTCGAGCGCGTTGCCGTGGATGACGATGCGCGGCGGATTGACGCCGCCCTGGTGCGCGTAGCGCAGCTTCGGCCGCACCAGGCCGGTTTTCGGCGGCGCCTGCCGCTCGACCGCTGCGATCATGGCGCGCGTGAGCTTCGGTGTCGGCAGGCGCGCCATCGCCGCCGCGTAGGCGGCATCCACCGAGCGCATCAGCGCACCGAGGCCCTTGCCTTCCTTGGCGGAAACCGTATGCACGTCCGCGAAGCCGAGGAAGCCGAGCTTCCAGGCGAGTTCCTGCTTCATGCGCTCGCGCGCCTGCTTGTCCGCGCCGTCCCACTTGTTGACGGCGATGACCACGGCCCGGCCGCGCTCGAGGATGTAGCCCGCGACGTGCGCGTCCTGCTCGGTGACCCCGCCGGTCGCATCGAGCACGAGGATCGCCACGTTCGCCGCCTCGATCGCCTGTAGCGCCTTGACGATCGAAAAATACTCGACCGGCGTGCCGGTGCGCCCGCGCCGGCGCACGCCCGCGGTGTCGACGAGGGTATAGCGCCGGCCGCCGCGCTCGAACGGCACTTCGATGGCATCGCGCGTGGTGCCCGGCTCGTCGAAGGCGATGACCCGCTCTTCGCCGACGAGCGCGTTGATGAGGGTCGATTTGCCGACGTTCGGCCGGCCAACCACCGCCACGCGCGGGTGCTTCTCCAGAGTCTCCTTTTCCGCCGAGCGCTCTTCGGGAAATTTCTCGAGGACCGCATCGAGGAGCTCGCGCACGCCTTCGCCGTGCGCCGCGGAGACCGGCGCCGGTTCGCCGAGCCCGAGCTCGTGGAACTCGGCGACCGCCGCCTCGGCCGGCATGCCCTCGGTCTTGTTGACGACCACTCGTACGGAAGGCTTGCGACGCCGCAGTTTCTCGGCGATCTGCCGGTCGCCCGGCGTAAGGCCGGCCCGGCCATCGACGATGAAAAGCACCTGATCCGCCTCGGCGATCGCCTGCTCCGCCTGGCGGCCCATCTCGGCGAAGATGCCTTCGCTCGCCGCGGGCTCGAGCCCGCCGGTATCGATGGCGATGAAAGAGCGGCCGCCGCTCGCGCCCTCGCCGTAGTGCCGATCGCGCGTCACGCCCGGCAGATCGTGTACGAGCGCGTCGCGGCTCTTCGTGAGACGGTTGAAGAGCGTCGACTTGCCGACGTTCGGCCGTCCGACCAGGGCGAGAACCGGCTTCACGGCAGCGTGCTCTTCGGCGATCAGGGCGCGAGCGCGTGCAGCGCGCCGCTCTGCGTCTGCACCAGCACGCCGAAAGGCAGCCGCAGCGGCGCCGCGCGCACCGCGCCGTCGCGCGTCGCATAGCGGGCGACGAAGGCCCCCGTCTCTCGGGCGAGGAAATGCACATAGCCCTCGAAATCGGCGACGGCGACGAGGTCGCCGACCGGCACCGGCAGCGTGAGCTGGCGATGCGCGAGCTTGTCCTGCTTCCACACCGACCGCCCGCTCGAGCGGTCGAGCGACTGGACTGCGCCGTTGTCGTCGGAGACGAAGGCATAGCGCGGGTCGATGCTCACGCCCGTGAGCGTCGAGACGTCGCGCGACCACAGAGGCCGCCCGCTCGCCGCCTCGAAGCAGCCGACCTTCCCCTGGTAGGCCGCCGCGCACACTTCGCGTCCGGCGAGCGCCGGGATGCCGACGACGTCGGTGACGCGCTCGAGCTCGGTGGCGCCCTTCGGCAGCGCGACCGTCGCCTCCCAGCGCTGGCCGCCGTTCGACAGGGCGATGGCGGCGAGCTTGCCGCCGCGAAAGGCGGCGTAGGCGGTCTCGTCGTCGAGCACAACGCCCGAGGGGACGCGGACGATGAGCGACGAGGGCGGCCGCTGGTAGACCCAGCGGCGCTTGCCGTCGTCGGCAGCGAACGCGAACACCCGGTTGTCGAGGCTGCGCACCACGACGAGACCTGCAGCGACCGCCGGCACGGCGATCACCTCGCTCGAGACGCGCGCCTTCCAGCGCAGCTTGCCGGTCTCGGCATCGAGCGCGGCGACGACGCCTTCTTCGTTGCCGACGGCGACCGTGCGCCCGTCGGCGCCAACCCCCGCCGAAAGCGGCATGTCGGCCGAAGCGCGCCAGAGCACCCGGCCGCTCTCGCCGTCGAGGCGCAGCACCGTACCGTTGCGCGCCGCGGCATAGACCGAGCCGCCGGCGAACGCCGGCTCGAAGACGAAGCGCTCGCCGTCTCCGACGTGGGCGCGCCATAGCTCCTTGACGGCAGCGCCCTTCGGCAGCGCAACGAGCTCGGCGGGCTTCGGGCCGGAAGGGCTGCTTGCGCAGGCGGCGAGCAGCAAGGCGAGCAGCGGCGCGAAGCGGGCCGCGCCTCTAGCCACCGAGCGCCTCGAGCCGCATGCGCACGCTCTCGCGGAACGCCGCGTTGCCCGAGTCGGCTTTCTCCAGCGCGAGCTTGTAGGCGGCGCGTGCCTGTGCCGGGTCGTTCTTCGCTACCAGGGCGTCACCGCGCAGCGCGGCGTACTGAGCGTCATAGGCAGCGCCGTGCTTTTCGCCCAGCTCGCGCAACGCCGCGTCGTAGGCCTTCTCCTCGAGCAGCACCGCCGCCAGGCGCAGCCGCGCGAGATCGCGGAAATCGTCGGAAGGCGAATGCTCGATCGCCCACTGCAGCTGCACCTTCGCGTCCTTCAGCTCGCCGCGGTCGAAGTGGAAGCGCGCCGCCGTGAGCGCGCCCATGGTCGCGTAGAGCGTGCGCGGATAACCTTCGATCAGCGCGCCGCTCGCGTCGCGCAGCGCCTTCGCGTCGCCGCTCTGCGCCGCGCGGCTGAGCGTGTCGTAGAGCGCGCCGGCGCGCGTCGCCTGCCCGGACTGATACCAGCGCCAGCCCTGCCAGCCGGCGAAGGCCAGCGCGACCGCGACGATCGCCGCGACGACGAGCGTGCCGTGCTGCTGCCACCAAGCCCTGAGCTCGGCGACCTGCTCCTGCTCCTCGAGATCGAGCGCCATCAGGCTCCCTTGAGTATGGTTGCCAGCTGCGCCGCCGGGTGGCGGCTCTGCTGCGCCTCGCCGCGCAGCGGCTTCACGGACACCTCGCGGGCGCGCAGCTCGTCCTCGCCGACGATCAGCGCGTAGCGCGCGCCGCTCGCATCGGCCCTGCGCATCTGCGATTTCAGGCTCCCGCCGCCCGCGTGCAGGACGACCTGCAGCCCACTCGCGCGCAGCTCCTGCGCGAGGTGAAACCCCCATTCGAGCGCCCCCTCACCCTGCGCGAGCACATAAGCGTCGGGCGCCGGCGCCGCGGGCACGCGGCGGCCCTCGGCGAGAAGCGCGAGCAGCCGCTCGTTGCCCATGGCGAATCCCGTCGCCGGCGTCGGCTTCCCGCCGAGCTGCGCGAAAAGCCCGTCGTAGCGGCCGCCGCCGCACACCGTGCCCTGCGCGCCGAGGCGATCGGAGATCCATTCGAACACGGTGAGATTGTAATAATCGAGCCCGCGCACCAGCTTCGGATTCACCCGGTAGGCCACGCCCGCGGCGGCGAGCAGGCGCCGCAGGCCTTCGAAATGCGCGAGCGACGCCTCGCCGAGGTAGGCCATGAGCGAGGGAGCGCTCGCCACCACTTCCTGCACCGCCGGATTCTTCGAGTCGAGCGTGCGCAGCGGGTTGGTATGCAGCCGGCGCTTCGCGTCGGCGTCGAGCTGCGCCTCGTGCTTCTGCAGGTGACGCACGAGATCGTCGCGGTAGCGCGCGCGCTCCTCCGGCGCGCCGATCGTGTTCAGCTCGAGACGGATGCTCTCGAGCCCGAGTTCGCGCCAGAGCGCCGCGCACATGGCGATGTGCTCGGCATCGATATCGGGGCCGCTGTAGCCGAGCGCCTCCACGCCGTACTGATGAAACTGGCGGTAGCGGCCCTTCTGCGGCCGCTCGTGGCGATACATCGGCCCCGAGTACCAGAGCCGCTTCGGCCCGTCGTACACGAGGCTGTGCTCGATGGCGGCGCGCACGCAAGACGCGGTGCCTTCGGGGCGCAGCGTCAGCTCCTCGTCGTTCAGCTCGTCGCGCCAGGAGTACATCTCCTTCTCGACGATATCAGTCGCCTCGCCGATGGCGCGGCGGAAGAGCTGCGTCGGCTCGACCAGCGGCATGCGGATGTTGCGATAGCCGTGGCGCTGGAGCCAGCCTTCGACGGTCGCCTCGAACTCGCGCCAGAGCGGCGTCTCGCCCGGCAGGATGTCGTTCATTCCGCGCACCGCGCGGATCGGCGCGCTCATGGCCGGTAATGGCTCCGCACGTAGTCTTCGACGATCGCCTGGAACTCCTCGGCGATGCGCTCGCCCTTCAGGGTCACGGTCTTCCTGCCGTCGACATAGACGGGGGCGACGGGCACCTCGTTGGTCCCGGGGAGGCTGATGCCGATGTTGGCATGCTTCGACTCGCCCGGCCCGTTGACCACGCAGCCCATCACCGCGACCCGCATCTCCTCCACGCCGGGGTGCGAGGCGCGCCAGAGCGGCATCTGCGTGCGCAGGTAGAATTCGATCTTCTGCGCGAGCTCCTGGAAGACGGTGCTGGTCGTGCGGCCGCAACCGGGACAGGCGCTCACCATCGGCGCGAACGAGCGCAGCCCCAGGCTCTGCAGGAGCTCCTGCGCCACCTGCACCTCGCGCGTGCGGCTGCCGCCCGGCTCGGGCGTGAGCGAGACGCGGAGCGTGTCGCCGATGCCTTCCTGGAGCAGCACCGCCATCGCCGCGCTCGAGGCGACGATGCCCTTCGATCCCATCCCCGCCTCGGTGAGGCCGAGGTGCAGCGCGTAGTCGCAGCGTGCGGCCAGGCTGCGATAGACGGCGATCAGGTCCTGAACCTGGCTCATCTTGCAGGAGATGACGATGCGCTCGGCGGGCAGGCCCCAGGCTTCGGCCTGTTGCGCCGACTCGAGCGCGGAGCGGATCACCGCCTCGCGCATCACCTCCAGGGAGCTCCTCGGCTCGGAGAGACCGGCGTTCTCGTCCATCAGGCGCGCCAGAAGCTCGGCGTCCAGGCTGCCCCAGTTGACGCCGATCCGGACCGGCTTGCCATGGCGCAGCGCGACTTCGATCATCTGCGCGAACTGCTCGTCGCGTTTCGCGCCCTTGCCGACGTTTCCGGGGTTGATGCGGTACTTGGCGAGCGAGCGCGCGCAGTCGGGATACTGCGCGAGAAGCTTGTGGCCGTTGAAGTGGAAGTCGCCGACCAGCGGCACGGTGCAGCCGGCGCGCTCGAGCCGCTCGCGGATGTGCGGCACCTGCGCCGCCGCCTCGGGCGTATTGACCGTGATGCGCACGAGCTCCGAGCCGGCCCGCGCCAGCTCGATCACCTGGCGCGCCGTGGCATCGCGATCGGCGGTGTCGGTATTGGTCATCGACTGCACGACGATCGGCGCGCCGCCGCCGATGAGCACCGGGGAGGCCGCGCCGTCGACGCGGACCTGGCGGGAGACGCGTCTCGTCATGGCAGCGTGAAGCGGGCGGTTTCGACCTTGGTATAAGGCCCGAGATCGAGCGGCTGGTCGTTGCGCAGGATGCGCACGTGCTGGGCGTTGCCGATCACCAGCGTGAGCGGTCCGTGCGCCTGCAGGACGCGCTCGGCGCCCGCCGGATTGAGCGACGAGACGAGCGCGCGGTCGTTGGCGTCCCGGACTTCGATCCACGCCTCTTCCTCGCAGCGGATCACCAGGCGATGCACGCCGGGCGCCACTTTCGCCACCGGCGCGGGTTTGGCATTGGCCACCTTCTCGACCGCAGGCGCCTCCGCCGGCGACTTCGCCGCGGCGGGCTTCGCCGCCGCCGGCGCGGCTTCCACCAGCTTCTCGGCCACCTTGGGCTGCGCCGCCGGCGGCTCGCTCGCCGGCGGCTCGCTCGCCGGCGCCCCGGCGATGGCCTCGACGCTCGGAGTGCGCGCCAGTCGGACGCCCTTGCTTCGCTCGTGCTGCCACTGCCAGGCCACCCCGGCGCCGATCGCGAGCACCGCCGCCGACAGCCCGAGATAGACAAAGGTGGAGCGCCGGGCGCTGTCGCTGAAGGGCACCGGCTGGCTGTAGCGCGCGGCGAGATGGTTCGCGTCGGGAGCGTCGTAGCGATCGGCGATGCTGCGCAGCAGCGGCTCCGCATCGATCTTGAGCAGCCTGGCGTAGTTGCGCACCATGCCGCGGGCGAAGGTGCCGCCGGGCAAAAGATCAAACCGGTCCTGCTCGAGCGCCTCGAGCTGGCGCGGCGCGAACTTCAGCTGCTGCGCGACCTCCGAAAGGGCGAGGCCGCGCGCCTCGCGCGCGCGCTGCAGCTCCGCTCCAACGTTGAGCGCAGCCTCAGTCATAGCTGCCGCGCTCCATCGCCTGGTACTCGGCAGAGCCCGGGTAGCGCCGCCGCAGCTGGTCGGCGTAGCTCTGCGCCTCGACGCGCTTGCCGAGGCGGCGCTCGACGCGCAGGCCGAGCCAGAGCGACTCCGCGGTGGGCGTCATGAACTTGTTGTAGCGCGTGATCAGGTTGCGCGCATCCTCCAGGCGGCCCTGCTGGTAGCGGATGCCGCCGAGCTTCAGCAGCGCCGTCGGCTCGTCGGCGTTGAGCCGCAGCGCCCGCTGGAAGTACTCATCCGCCTCCTTGACGTGATCCTTGCGCAGGCTGCAGAGGCCGGCGGCCGAATATGAGATCCACGGCGTCGGGTAGAGCGGATTGCGGATCGCCTGCAGGAAGTAGCGGATGGACTGCTCCTCCTGGCCGGTCTGGCAGAGAAACCAGCCGTAGCTGTGGTTGATCTCGGCATCGCCCGGCGACAGGCGCAGCGCCCGCTCGAAGCTTTCCTCGGCGAGGCGGTTCTCCTTGAGATCCATGTAGACGCGGCCGAACAGGCTGTACGCCGGCGCATACCCGGGATCTGCCGCCGTCGCGCGGCGCAGCTCCTCGAGCGCGATGCCCATGCTGCCGCGCTCGTAATACAGGCCGGCGAGCTCGGTATGGACGCGCGCGCGGTTGCGCGGCTCGCCGACCTCGCCGACGATCGTTCCGGTGTCGGCGCTCGGTCCTTCGGGCTGGCGCGCCGCGCAGGCCGCGAGCAGGGCGGCGGCGAGGGCGAGGAGCAGCGAAGCGCGCCTCAAGCGCGCACTTCCCTTAGCGGCACGCTGCCCCGGCGGCGCGTGCGGTCCGCGACGTCGCCGGCGAGCTGCCCGCAGGCGGCGGCGATGTCGTCGCCGCGCGTCTTGCGGGTCGTCACGGTGAGCCCGGCAGCCTGCAGGATGGCGGCGAAGCGGCGGATGCGCTCGGCCTCGGCGCGCGCGAACGGCGACGCGGGAAACGGGTTGAACGGAATCAGGTTGAGCTTGCAGCGCACCTCGCGCGAAAGCGCAACCAGCTCTCGCGCCTGCTCGTCCGCGTCGTTCACGCCGTCGAGCATCACGTACTCGAAGGTGACGAAGTCGCGCGGCGCCTTCTCCAGATAGCGGTTGCAGGCGGCGATCAGCTCGCGCAGCGGATATTTGCGGTTCAGCGGCACCAGCCGGTCGCGCAGCGCGTCGTTCGGCGCGTGCAGCGAAACGGCGAGCGCCACGGGGCATTCGTCGCGCAGGCGGTCCATGCCCGGCACGACCCCGGCCGTCGACACGGTGACGCGCCGGCGGGAAAGCCCGTAGGCGTTGTCGTCGATCATCAGCCGCAGCGCCGGAATCACGTTATCGAGGTTGAGCAGGGGCTCGCCCATGCCCATCAGCACGACATTGGTCACCGGCCGGGGTCG
>DASQYN010000265.1:0-5928 GCA_035639215.1 Burkholderiales bacterium | reverse complement strand
TTTCCGCCGGGACCTCGGACCAGCCGGGAAATGCCTTCTCCGCCCGAGCGATCGCCTCCTCGAGCTGCGCCGCAGACGAGTCCCGAGCCGATGCCAAAGGCGCTGCAGCGGCGATGTCGCCGCGCAAAGAGTCGAGCACGTCCCGGCGCCCCAGGTCCAGGCCGAGCGAATTCAGGCGGTCCGGATAGAGGTAGCGGGGCAGCGGGATTTGCTCGTCGGGGACATAGGGGGCGGGCAGGCGCGAGAGCGGATCGGCAACGAGCTCCTCGAGCGGCACCGCCGGATCGGCGATCTGGTGGACGAAGGAAGTGTTCGCGCCGTTTTCGAGCATGCGCCGTACAAGGTAAGGCAGCAGATCGGTGAAGCTCCCGACCGGCGCGTAGACGCGGACTTTCACCTGCCTCTCGGCGCCGAGCGCCGCATAGAGCGCGTCGCCCATGCCGAGGAGCTTCTGGAACTCGAACTCGGCACCCTGCGCCATGTCGAGGAGCGCCGCCACCGTGCGGCAGTTGTGAGTGGCAAACGCCGGATAGATCGCCTCGGGCGCGGCGAGCAGGAGTTTAGCGCAGGCGAGGTAAGAGAGGTCGGTGGCCGCCTTGCGCGTGAACACCGGATAGTCGGCCATGCCGAGCTGCTGCGCCCGCTTGATCTCGCCGTCCCAGTACGCGCCCTTCACGAGGCGCACCGGCAGCCGCCGCCGCCGAGCGCGGCCGAGGGCGACCAGCCAGTCGCAAACGGCAAAAGCGCGCTTCTGGTAGGCCTGCACCGCCAGGCCCGCCGGAAAATCGCCGGCGAGCGCCGCGTGCAGGTCGAGTGTGAGCTCGAGGCGCTCGGATTCCTCGGCGTCGATGGTGAATTCGATGCCGCGCTCGGCGCATTGCTGCGCGAGCATACGCAGGCGCGGCAGCAGCTCGGCGAAGATGCGCGCCCGCTGCGTTTCTTCGAAGCGCGGATGGAGCGCGGACAGCTTGATGGAGATCGCGTCCGGAGGCCGGACTGCGGCGATGGCGCGCGAGTAAACCTCGTGGTAGTGCGCCGCGTCTTCGGCGGTGCGTGCGGCCTCCCCCAGCATGTCATAGGAGAAGCGGTAGGGCCGGTGCTCGGCGCCGCGACGAACCGCCGCTTCGATAGTCTCGGCGAGGACGAACTGCTCGGCAAGGATGCGCATCGCGTGGCGCACGGCGGTGCGTACCACGGGCTCGCCAAGGCGCGCGACGATGTGCTTGAGCGGCGAGGGCTCGCCGTGCCAGCGGGCGAGCTTGCCGGTCAGCAGCAGCGCCCAGTCGGCCGCGTTGGCGATCAGCGAATCGGCCGGCGTGCTGCCCCAATCTCCTTGCGCGAGCTTGTCGCGCAGCAGCGCATCGGCCGTCGCCGCGTCGGGAATGCGAAGCAGCGCTTCGGCGACGCACATCAGCGCGACCCCCTCGGGACTGGAGAGGCCGTAGCTGCGCAGGAAAGACTCGGCGCTGAGCGGCCCGGGCGGCGTGGCGCGCACCCTGCGCGCGAGCTGCAGCGCCGTCACCTCGATCGCCGGCGACGGCGCGGGCGCCGCCGCGCGCAACTCGGCGACGGCGTCGGCTTCGGCGATGCGGTGGCGGCGGCGAAGCGCCGCCAGAGCCTCGGGCAATATAATCACCGCCAAAATCCTACAATGACCTCCACCCCGAAAGTCCTCTGGCAGCCGAGCGAGCGCGCGATCGAGGAGGCGCAGGTCACGCAATTCGCGCGCCAGGTGATCCGCAAGCGGCGCCTGGAGCTCAACAGCTATGCCGACTTCTATCGTTGGTCGGTGCAGAACCCGGAGCAGTTCTGGCCCGACGTCTGGGACTTCTGCGGTGTCGTCGCTTCCCGCAGGGGCGCGACGGTCCTCGTCGATGCAGACAAGATGCCGGGCGCGAAGTGGTTTCCCGAGGCGCGCCTGAACCTGGCCGAGAATCTGATGCGGCGCGGCGATCGCGGCGACGCCCTGGTGCTGTGGGACGAAGGCGGGATGGGCCGTCGGCTGTCCTATTCCGAGCTGACCTCCGAAGTTTCTCGCGCCGCCCAGGCGCTGAAGGGGCTGGGGTTGCGCGCGGGTGATCGTGTCGCGGCGTTCATCCCCAACATCCCGGAGTCGGCGGTGCTCGCCCTCGCCGCCCTTTCGCAGGGCATCGTCTGGTCGTCGTGCTCGCCCGACTTCGGCGTCGAAGGCGTGCTGGACCGCTTCGGCCAGATCGAGCCGAAGGCGCTTTTCTGCGCCGACGGCTATCGCTACAACGGCGAAACGCACGACTCGCTCGAGCGCGTGCGTGCGCTGGTTGAAGGATTGCCGAGCGTGCGCAAGGCGGTCGTCGTGCCGCATCTCGATGCGCAGGTGGACGTCTCGGACCTGCCGAAGGCCGTAACCCTTCCGGAGTGGTTGCGGCGCCATCAGCCGCAGCCGATCGAGTTCGCGCAGCTGCCTTTCGATCATCCAGTGTTCATCCTCTTCACCTCAGGCACGACCGGCAAGCCGAAGTGCGTCGTCCATGGCGCCGGCGGCACGCTGCTGCAGACGCTGAAGAGCTTCAAGCTGCACCTGGATTTGCGGCCCGCCGACCGCTTCTTCTATTTCTGCACCACCAACTGGGTGGTGTGGAACCTGCTTTTCATGGGCCTTGCCGCCGAGGCGAGCGTGATGCTCTACGACGGCTCACCGTTCGCGCGCAACGGCAAGATCCTCTTCGACTACGCCGAGCGCGAGCGATTCACTCACTTCGGCACATCGGCCAAGTTCATCGATGCATGCGCGAAGCGCGGCCTGCGGCCGCGCGACAGCCATGACCTCGACGGCCTGCGCATGATCGTCTCCACCGGCTCGCCTCTCGCGCCGGAAAGCTTCGACTACGTCTACGAGGCCTGGAAGGACGACGTGTGTCTCGCCTCGATCTCCGGCGGCACCGACATCATGGGCGCCTTCGCCGAAGCAAGCCCGGTCCTGCCGGTCTACCGCGGCGAGCTGCAATGCCGCTCGCTCGGCCTGGCCGTAGAGGTGTTCGACGAAGAAGGCAACTCGGTGACCGGACAGAAGGGCGAGCTCGTCTGCACGCGGCCCTTTCCCTCGATGCCGCTCGGCTTCTGGAACGACCGCGGCCACGAGCGCTATCACGCGGCGTACTTCGCGCGCTATCCCAACGTCTGGTGCCACGGCGACTGGTGCGAGCTCACCGAGCGCGGCAGCCTGATCATCTACGGGCGATCCGACGCGACGCTCAACCCCGGCGGCGTGCGTATCGGCACCGCGGAGATTTACCGTGTGGTCGAGCGCATCGACGAAGTCGAGGAATCGGTCGCCATCGGCCAGCTCTGGCCGCCCGACCATCCGACCGATACGCGGGTCGTGCTCTTCGTCAAGCTGCGCCCCGGCTACCAGCTCGACGAGCCGCTCGAGCAGCGCATCCGCTCGGAGATCCGCCGCCAGGCTTCGCCGCGCCATGTGCCGGCGCGCATCGTCCAGGTGGCCGACATCCCGCGCACGAAGAACGGCAAGGTGGTCGAGCTGGCGGTGAAGTCGATCGTGCACGGCATGCCGGTGGCGCACACCGACGCGCTCGCCAATCCGGAAGCGCTCGAGTACTTCAAGGACCTCGCCGAGCTCGCCTCCTAGCGAGGCGGGCGCTCAGTGCAGCGTGGCGCGCCGGCCTTCGTAGATGCCCTGGAGCAGACGCAGCGAGCCGAGGCTGATGGCGCGATGCGACAGCGCGTGTCCGAGATCCTCGACGATATCGAGCGTCACGGGAACGTGCAGGCCAGTGAGCACGCGTGCCGCGCGCTCGGCGTAGACCCGCGAGACGACGGAGTCCACCTCGCCGTGCACGAGGTGTATGCGCGAGCCGATCCTCGCGCCGCGCTCCGGAAGGCGCGCGAAGCGCGCGGAGAATGCGACGACCGCGCCGGCAAGCCCGGGGGTCTTCACCGCCTCGAGCGCCACCGTGCCGCCCTGCGAGAAGCCGATCAGCACCGTGCGGCTCGCCGGCACTCCGAAGTTGGTCTGCTCGCGCCGCACCAGGTCCTCGACATCGGGGAGCACCGCGGCGACTCGCTCACGATGGTTGTCGCAATGCAGCCCGCGAGTGGGATACCAGTCCTGGGCCGCGCCACCGCGGGCATCCGGATCGAAGCCGCTCGGCACGACCAGCGCCGCGCTCGGAAAGCGCGCCTGGAACTTGAACGCGATCGGAATCATCGACTGCGCCGTCGCGCCGCAGCCGTGCAGGAAAACAAAGAGATGCTTGGCATCGTGCTCCGGTGTCGGGGCGAAGCGAAAAACGCGGCCGGAGGACATTGAAGTCATTGTTATCCCGTCGACTCGATTCTGTAAACTGCATCACGCTTTTTCTCAGGTATGCCATGCGAAACCAAAGATTCTTAAGCGCTTTCTGGGCGCTGGCGAAGCCCTATTGGACTTCCGAGCAGCGCGGCAAAGGGTTGGCGCTGCTCGCCGCGGTAGTCGCTCTGTCGCTCGGTATCGTTTACTTGGAGGTCCAGTTCAACATCTGGAACAAGAACTTCTACAACGCGCTCGAGCAGAAGAACCAAGCGCAGTTCGTCCACCAGTTATGGATATTCACAGTCATCGCGCTGGTTTGGATCGTCGCGCAGGTCTATCGGCTTTATCTGCAGCAGATGCTGCAGATTGAATGGCGAGCCTGGCTGAACGAACACTTTCTCGCCGACTGGCTCAAGGATCGCGCGTATTACCGGCTGCAGCTGCTCGACCGCGGCGTCGACAACCCGGATCAGCGCATCGCCGAGGACCTGCGGCTCTTCGTCGACAACACGCTGGAGCTCGCGCTCGGGCTGCTTTCGTCCCTAGTGATGCTCGTGTCGTTTACGGTGATCCTCTGGAACCTGTCGGGCGACTTCAAGATCGCTGGCGTAGCCATCCCGGGCTTCATGTTCTGGGTTGCGCTCGTGTACACCGGGATCGGCAGCTGGCTCACCTATAAGATTGGTAAGCCGCTCGTGAGCCTGAACTTCAACCAGCAGCGCTTCGAGGCCGATTACCGCTATGCGCTGATCCGGCTGCGCGAGAACAGCGAGGGCGTGGCGCTCTACAAAGGTGAAGCGCTCGAGCTCGGCACTTTCCGCGAGCGGTTCCGCGGTGTGGTCGACAACTGGTGGGGCATCATGCGCACGCGTAAGCGCCTCAACTGGTTCGTCTCATTCTTCTACCAGTTTTCCGTTCCATTCCCTTATCTCGTCGCGTCGCCCCGCTATTTTTCCGGCGCGGTGGGCTTGGGCTTCATCTTTCAGGTCGGCAATTCGTTCAACAACGTGCGCGGGTCACTGATGTGGTTCATCGACGCATATACGCAGCTAGCCGCGTGGAAGGCGACGATCGACCGCTTAAGCGGTTTTACGCAATCGCTGGAGCGCGTAAAGAGCGAAGTGCGCGAGCTGGGCGGCGAACGCGCCTCTTCCGGCGCTCCGCAGATCGGGGTCAGCGGCCTCGAGCTCGCGCTGCCGCAGGGCCGGCCGCTCCTGCGCTCGACATCGATCGAGCTGCAGCCCGGCGAGCATGTGCTCGTCACGGGGCCTTCGGGCGCGGGCAAGTCGACGTTCTTCCGCGCGATGGCCGGCATATGGCCGTACTGGAAAGGTCGTGTCGTCATGCCGAAAGGCGCGCGTTTGCTGTTCCTGCCGCAGAAGCCCTATCTGCCGATCGGTTCATTGAAGCGCGCCGTGAGCTACCCGGAGGAGGAAACTCGGTTCTCCGGGGACGAGATTCGCGAGGCGCTGGGCGCGGTCGGCCTTCCGCAGCTCGCCGTGGATCTCGAGCGGCGCGAGAACTGGGCGCAGGTGCTTTCGGGTGGCGAGCAGCAGCGGCTGGCCTTCGCTCGCGCGCTGCTTAACAAACCGGACTGGCTTTTCCTCGACGAGGCCACGGCTTCGCTGCCCGAGGAAGCG
>DASQYN010000264.1:0-11003 GCA_035639215.1 Burkholderiales bacterium | reverse complement strand
ACGCCCAGAGCGTAGAGCAGGCGCAGCCGCCACATGAAAAGCACGGTGCGCAGCACGCCGCGCGCCTCCCAACGACGCCCGGAAGTGCGCACGCGGCTCCTCAGGCAGGCGGGGCGGCCGCGGCGCTTGAGCTCGCGGCTGAGCGCGACGTCCTCCATGAGCGGGATCTCGGGAAAGCCGGGAAAGGCCTCGCGGCGCACGAAGATCGCCTGGTCGCCGGTCGCGATGCCGGTGAGCCGCGAGCGCCAGTTCATGAGCGCGGCGACGAGCGCGAGCGCCGGGCTGCGCCCCTCGATCTCGACGTCGAAGCGGCCCCAGAGCTTTTCTTTCAGAGCAGAACCGACGAGCCGGTCCGCGTGCGCCGGCAGGCGCGTGTCGGCGTGCAGGAAGACCAGCGCGTCGCCGCCCGCGACGCGCGCCCCCGCGTTCATCTGCGCGGCGCGGCCGCGCGGCACCTGCAGCAGCCGGTCGCAGAGCGGCGCGGCAAGCGCGGCGCTCGCATCTTCGCTCGCGCCGTCGACAACGATCACTTCGTGGCCGCGCCGGCGCAGCGGCGCGAGGCTCTCCAGCGTCGCGGCGATGCGTTCGGCTTCGTTCAGGACCGGCACGACGATGGTCAGCCGCGCCGCCATCGGTGCCATCGCTCGAGGACGGCCAGCACGCGCTGCGGCGCATGGGCGCGCCGCCAGGCGGCGGCCGCCTGCTTGTTCGCCTCGGCGAAGGTCGGGTAGACGTGGATCGTCCCGAGGATCGCGTTCAGGCCGATGCGATGCTTCATCGCGCTCACGAACTCGGCGATCAGCTCGCCGGCGCGCTCGCCGACGATCGTCGCACCGAGCACGCGGTCGCCACCCGGCGAGGTCAATACTTTCACCATGCCGCGCGGCGCGCCCTCGGCGATGGCGCGGTCGAGCTCGTCGAGGCGGACCACCGTCGCCTCGTAGTGAACGCCCTGCGCCGCCGCTTCGGCTTCGTTCAGCCCGACGCGCGCCACCTCGGGATCGGTGAACGTGGCCCAGGGAATGACACGATCGTCGACGCGCAGCCGGCGCAGCGGCGCAAAGAGCGCGTTGACCGACGCGTACCAGGCCTGGTGCGAGGCGGTGTGCGTGAACTGCCAGGGCCCGGCCACGTCGCCGCAGGCGTAGATGTTCGGATAGAGCGTCTGCAGGAACTCGTTGGTCTCCACGGTGCGCGCCGCCGTCACCGGGATGCCCAGCTCCTCCAGGCCGTAGCCGGCGGTGTTCGGCACGCGGCCGAGCGCGCAGAGCAGCCGGTCGAACCGCAGATCGACCTGCGCGCCGGCCGCCTCGCAGACCAGCACGCGACCCGCCTCGACGCGCAGCGCGCGATGCCCGGTGCGCACGTCGATGCCTTCCTCGCCGAAGCGCTCGGCGAGCATCGCCGACACATCGGCGTCCTCCCGCGAGAGCAGCCGCGGCTGCATCTCGACCAGCGTCACTTGCGAGCCGAGGCGCGCGAAAGCCTGCGCCAGCTCGCAGCCGACCGGCCCCCCGCCGAGCACCAGCAATCGCGCAGGCTGCTCGCGCAGCGTCCAGACGTTGTCGGAGGTGAGCACCTCGATGCGCTCGAGGCCGGGCAGCGGCGGCACGAACGGCCGCGCGCCGGCCGCGATGACGATCGCGCGGGTGCTGAGCGTGCGCCCGCCGTCGATCTGCACGGTCCACGGCGAAGTGATCCTCGCCTCGCCTTGCAGGCATTCCACGCCGAGCGCGGTGTAGCGCTCGACCGAATCATGCGGCTCGATCGCTCGCACCACGCGCTGCACGCGCTCCATGACGGCGGCGAAGTCCACCTCGGCGCGTGCGCCGCGCAGCCCGTACTCGTGCGCCTGGCGGATCTCGGCGGCAAGGCGCGCGGCGCGGAGCAGCGCCTTCGAGGGCACGCAGCCGGTGTTCAGGCAGTCCCCGCCCATGCGGGACCTCTCGACCAGCGTCACCCGCGCGCGCAGCGCCGCCGCGATGTACGCGGCGACCAGCCCGGCGGAGCCGGCGCCGATCACCACCAGGTTGCGCTCGAAGCGCCGCGGCCGCCGCCATCGCGAGTACACGCGGCGCGCGCGCAGCGCGTCGGCGGTCTTCTTCGCCGCGAGGGGGAACGCGCCGAGCAGCAGCAGCGCGCCGACCAGGCGCCAGGAAAGGATGTCGCGGGGCGAGGCGAGCGAGGCGAGCTGCGTGCCGGCGTTCACGTAGACGAGCGTCCCGGCGAGCATGCCGAGCTGGCTCACCCAGTAGAAGGTACGCGCGCGCATCGGCGTGAGGCCCATCGCGAGATTGATGAGGAAGAATGGCACGACGGGGGTGAGGCGCAGCAGGAACAGGTAGAAGGCGCCGTCGCGCTCGACACCGCGGTAGATGCTCGCGAGACGCTCGCCGAAGCGCGCCTGCACCCAGTCGCGGAACACGAAGCGGGCGAGCAGGAAGGCGAGCGTGCCGCCGATCGCGGAGGCGAACGAGACTAGCAGCGTGCCTCGCCAGAGGCCGAACACGGCGCCGGCGACGAGCGTCAACAGCGCCGCGCCGGGGAGCGACAGGCCGGTGTACACGACGTACGCGGCGAAGAAGAGCGCCGCCGCCTGCCATGGCTGCGCGGCGTAGCGCGCGAGGAGCGCGGCCTGCTGCACCTTCAGCTGCTCGAAGCCGAGCGTGCGCGGTCCGCCGGCCAGAAAAAACGCAGCGATGGCGAGCACCACCGCCAGCGCGACGAGAAGGCGGGCGCGGCTCAGAGCAGGTTCGCGGCGCCGTACACCTGCTCTTCGTCGAGCAGGCCGAGCATGCGCTCGCTCGTGGCGCGCAGGCGCTGCGACAGCATCAGCACCAGCTCCATGAGGATCTTCGCGCCGAGCAGCGGCTGCTCGACGATGATGCGCGCCAGGCTCTCGCGCGAGAGCACGGCGAGGAGCGCGGCGTCGACGGCGACGCAGGTGGCGAAGCGCGCCTCGCCGTCGATCATCGACATCTCGCCGAGGGTGCGGCCGGCCTCGACGACAGCCAGCCCCTGCGGCGTGTTCCAGCGGTCGCGCTTGTTCACGTCGATGCGGCCCTCGAGCACCATCACCATGAAGTCGCCGCCGTCGCCCTCGCGGATCACCTCCATGCCCGGCTCGGCCCGGTAGACGTCCATGAAGTGCGCGAGCAGGCGCACCTCGCCGAGCGAGAAGTTCTCGAGCAGCGCGCATTTCGGGATGAGCGCCTGCATCTGGCCGGCGAACTTGGTGGCGTCGCCGAGGTAGTCGAGGTGCGCGAGCTGTGGCGGGCGCGTGGCCATAAGCGCGCGCCATTATGCCGCGCAGGGGCTATTTCCGCTCCCGGCGCGCGCGCACGCCCTCGGCCAGGCGCTCGAGCAGCCTTACCGAATCGTCCCAGCCGAGGCACGCGTCGGTGATGCTCTGGCCGAAGACGAGCGGCTTGCCGCTCGCGAGGTCCTGGCGGCCCTCGACGAGATGCGACTCGACCATCGCGCCGACGATGCGCCGCTCGCCGACGGCGAGCTGGCGGGCGAGCTCGTCGCCGACCTCGATCTGGCGCCGGTGCTGCTTCGCCGCGTTGGCGTGCGAGCAGTCGATCATCAGCCGCTCCGGCAGGCCCGCGCGCGCGAGCTCGGCGCACGCCGCCTGGACGCTTTTCGCGTCGTAATTCGGCTCGCGGCCGCCGCGCAGGATGATGTGGCAGTCCTCGTTGCCGCGCGTCTCGACGATCGCCACCTGGCCGCTCTTGTGCACCGAGAGGAAATGATGCGACTGGCGCGCCGCGAGCAGCGCGTCGACGGCGATCCTCACGTTGCCATCGGTGCCGTTCTTGAAGCCGACCGCCGCCGAGAGCCCGGAGGCAAGCTCGCGATGCACCTGGCTCTCCGTAGTGCGCGCGCCGATCGCGCCCCAGGAGACCAGGTCGCCGATGTACTGCGGCGAGATGACGTCGAGAAACTCGACCGCGGCCGGCACGCCGGCCTGGTTGATCCGCACGAGCAGGTCGCGCGCGATGCGCAGCCCTTCGTTGATGCGGAAGCTGCCGTTCAGATACGGGTCGTTGATGAGTCCCTTCCAGCCGACCGTGGTGCGCGGCTTCTCGAAATAGACGCGCATCAGGAGCTCCAGGTCTGCGCGATGTTTTTGCCTTTCCAGGGCCAGCTTCTCCGCGTAGGCGACGGCGGCCGCCGGATCGTGGATCGAGCACGGGCCGATGACCACGATCAGCCGGTCCGCGCGGCCCTGCAGGATCTCGCGCACCCGCCGGCGCGTGTCGGCAATCAGCTGCTCGACCGGCGTGCCCCGGATCGGGAAGAAGCGGATCAGGTGCTCCGGCGGCGGCAGCGGGACGATGTCCTCGATGCGCTCGTCATCGGTGAGCGAGGTGCGGTCCCCGGGCACGGGGGCGAGGTAGCTTTCCACGGGCGTCATAGTTTTCCCTTCCCCAAAAACAAAAACCGCCAGGCTTCTCGGCGCTGGCGGTTTCGGTTGGCTCTTCAGAGGGTGTGCTTAGCCGGTCCAGTCCGCCAGTCGGCAGTGGAAGTCGAAGAAAAAGCCGAAGAACACCCGTCTCACAGCGTGCATTCAATCACAGCGGCGAAGCGTTTGACAACAGGCCCGTGACTTTGTCCTCTTCGCCCTTGCCTCCATTGGCACTCGTGCTTCGCGCGTGCCAGGCAAACAGTTTGCTTGGCATAGCGCGCCATGCTACGTTTTTGCTCAGGAATGGATTCACCGGACACGGCTGCACCGGCAGAGAAAAACCAAGGAGCGACAAATGTCGGCTAGCGTGACTATTCCGATCGCCGGATTCAAGGACGTCTACGACGTGCCGGCCGTCGAAAAGGCGCTGCACGAGCTCGCCCCCGGCGCGAACGAAGCGCTGCGCGCGGTGTACGAGAAAATGCTGAAGCTCGGCGGGCAGCGCTTCACCGTCAAGCCCTCGGCGCTGCCCGAGATGGACGCGCTCTTCGGCGAGCTGCCCAACTTCACCGACGTGCTCGCCGACATCCGCAAGCACCTCGCGCTGTGCGTCGACTCCAACGACTCGATCGAGCTGCCGCCGATGCTGCTGCTCGGCGAGCCGGGCATCGGCAAGACGCACTTCGCGCGCAAGGTCTCCGAGCTCCTCGGCACGGGATTCGGCTTCGTGCCGATGAGCTCGATGACCGCCGGCTGGGTGCTCTCGGGCGCCTCGTCGCAGTGGAAGAACGCGAAGCCGGGAAAAGTGTTCGACACGTTCCTGAACGGCGAGTACGCCAATCCCGTGATCGTCGTCGACGAGCTCGACAAGGCGAGCGCCGACGGCCAGTACGACCCGCTCGGCGCGCTCTACGAGCTGCTCGAGAGCGAGACCGCGACGCGCTTCGTCGACGAGTTCGTCGAGCTGCCGATCGACGCCTCCGGCGCCGTCTGGCTCGCCACCGCGAACGACGCCGCGCACATCCCCGAGCCGCTGCTCTCGCGCCTCGCGGTCTACGAGATCGAGCCGCCCGACGAAGCGGGGTCGCGGCGCATCGCCGCGTCGATCTACCGCGAGGTGCGCAACGCGCACGACTGGGGGCGGCCCTTCCCGGAGAGCCCCGCGGAAGCGACGCTCGAGCGGCTCGCCGAGCTGCCGCCGCGCGAGATGAAGCGGGCGATCCAGTCGGCGTTCGGCACCGCCAAGCTCGCCGGGCGCAGCGAGATGTCGCCCGACGACGTGCGCGACAGCCGCGCCGGCCGCCGCGCGCGCATCGGCTTCTGAAGTCAGCTCGGCTTCTCGAGCTTCTTTAGACCCGGCTCTCCACCCAGGACTTCACTGACTGCAGCGCGCCCGGCAATCCCGCCGGGTCGCTGCCGCCGGCCTGCGCCATGTCGGGGCGCCCGCCGCCCTTGCCGCCGACCTGCTGGGCGACGTAGTTCACCAGCTCGCCCGCTTTCACCCTGCCGGTGAGATCGGCCGTCACGCCGGCGATGAGCGCGACCTTGCCGTCGTTCACTGCGCCGAGAACGATCGCCGCGGACTTGAGGCGGTCCTTCAGCTTGTCCATGGTCTCGCGCAGCGTCTTGGCGTCGGCGCCTTCCAGCGTCGCCGCCAGGACTTTCGCGCCCTTCACGTCGACCGCCTGCGCGGCGAGGTCTTCGCCCTGCGAGGAGGCGAGCTTCGATTTGAGGCGGCCGAGTTCTCGCTCGAGGGCGCGCTGGCTCTCGACCAGCTGGGCGATCCTGCCGCTGAGCTCGCCCGCCGGCGCCTTGAGCGCGGCCGCCGCTTCGCCGAGCCTCGCCTCCTGCGCCTGCACCCAGGCGAGCGCGCCTTCGCCGGTCACCGCCTCGACCCGGCGCACGCCGGCCGCGACGCCCGATTCGGAGACGATCTTGAAGAAGCCGATGTCGCCGGTGCGGCGCACGTGGGTGCCGCCGCATAGCTCGGTGGAGAAGTCGCCCATCCGCAGCACCCGCACCTCTTCGCCGTACTTGTCGCCGAAGAAGGCGAGCGCGCCGGCGCGGATCGCCTCGTCGTACTTCATGATCCGCGCCGTCACCTCCTCGTTCTTCTGGATCTCCGCGTTGACCAGCGCCTCGACCTTGCGCATCTCCTCGGCGCTGAGCGGCTTCGGATGCGAGAAGTCGAAGCGGGTGCGGTTCGGATCGACCAGCGAGCCCTTCTGCTCGACGTGCCGGCCGAGCACCCGGCGCAGCGCCGAATGCATGAGGTGGGTCGCGGAATGGTTCCACATCGACCGGTGGCGCGACACGGTGTCGACCTGCGCGCTCACTTCCTCGCCGACCCGCAGCACGCCGGTCCTCTGGCGGCCGTGGTGGCCAAACACGTCGGCCTGGATCTTCTGCGTGTCGTCGACGGCGAACGTGCCAGCCGGCCCGGCGAGCTCGCCGCGGTCGCCGACCTGGCCGCCCGACTCGGCGTAGAAGGGCGTGCGGTCGAGCACCACCACACCGCTCTCGCCCGATTGCAGCTCGGCGACCTGCGTGCCTTCGCGATAAAGCGCGACGATCTTCCCGCGCAGGCCGAGCGTGTCGTAGCCGTGGAACTCGGTGCGGATCCCCGAGTAGTCGAGCGCGGCGCCCATGGCGAAGCGCGACGCGGCGCGCGCGCGGGCGCGCTGCTCGTCCATCGCCGCCTCGAAGCCCGCCATGTCAATCCTCACGCCGCGCTCGCGCGCGATGTCGGCCGTCAGGTCGACCGGGAAGCCGTAGGTGTCGTAGAGGCGGAAAACGGTATCGCCGTCGAGCAGTTTTTCGCCGGAGGCGAGCGCCGACTCGAGCACCCCCATGCCGTTCTCCAGCGTCTCGGCGAAGCGCTCTTCCTCCTGCTTCAGCACTTCGGCGACCTTCTCTTTCGCCGCCCGCAGCTCCGGATAGGCATCGCCCATCGCCTGGTCGAGGTCGGGGACCAGGCGATAGAAGAACGGCTGCTTCTGGCCGAGCTTGTAGCCGTGCCGGATGGCGCGGCGGATGATCCGCCGCAGCACATAGCCGCGTCCTTCGTTTCCGGGGATCACGCCGTCGACGATCAGGAACGAGCACGCCCGGATATGGTCGGCGATGACGTTGAGCGACGGGTTCTGCGTGCCCTGGTGATGCGTCTCGCGCGCCGCGGCGCGGATCAGGTCCTGGAAGAGATCGATCTCGTAGTTCGAATGCTTGCCCTGCAGCACCGCGGCGATGCGCTCGAGCCCCATGCCGGTGTCGACCGAGGGCTTGGGCAGCGGGTGCAGGATCGGTGAGTCGCCGCTTTTCTCCATATTGAACTGCATGAAGACCAGGTTCCAGATCTCGATGTAGCGATCGCCGTCGGCGTCGGGCGATCCGGGCGGGCCGCCTTCGATGCCCTGGCCGTGGTCGTAGAAAATCTCGCTGCACGGACCGCAGGGTCCGGTGTCCGCCATCTGCCAGAAGTTGTCGGACTGGTACTTCAGGCCGCCGGGCTTGTCGCCGATACGAACGCAGCGCTCTTTTGGCACGCCGATCACGCGTGTCCAGATGTCGTAGGCCTCGTCGTCGGTCTGGTAGACCGTCGTCCACAGCCGCGCCGCCGGCAGCTTGTAGACCTTGGTGACCAGCTCCCAGGCGAACTGGATCGCGTCCTTCTTGAAGTAGTCGCCGAACGAGAAGTTGCCGAGCATCTCGAAGAAGGTGTGATGGCGCGCGGTGTAGCCGACGTTCTCGAGATCGTTGTGCTTGCCGCCCGCGCGCAGGCTGCGCTGCGCGGTGGTGGCACGGCTGTAGGCGCGTTTTTCCTTGCCGAGGAACACGTCCTTGAACTGCACCATCCCGGAGTTCACGAAAAGCAGCGTGGGATCGTTCGCGGGGACGAGCGAGCTCGAGGGCACGACGGTGTGGCCCTTCGAGCGGAAATACTCCAGGAAGATCGAGCGAATCTCGTTGGACTTCATCGACTTATTGTACTGTAGCAGCGCAAAACGCCCGGGGCGCCGCGGACGCCCCGGGAAGGGCTAGGCGTTGATCCGCCCGTATTTCAGAAGCCGCGCACGTACTGCGCCCATGGTCCGCTCGTGCGCCGCTGCGAGCTCCTGCAGCGCCCGGCCCGAGTCGAAAGCCGCGAGCAGCTTGCGATCTTCGTCCTCGGTCCAGGGCTCGCCGGTCTTCTGCGGCAGCTGCGCCTTGCGGCGCTGGAAGCGCTCGATGCGCTCGAGCGCGGCCGCCGCTTCGTAGAGCGCGCGCACCACGAGCGGCCGCTGGTACGCGCTGTCCGCCGGAAACACTTCGCCGGACTCCGGGTCGACGCCGTTCGCGAGCGAACGTACGACGGCCAATGCTTGTGCCGATTCCATCGCTTTCACCTCCCCTCTCGGGCCGAGGCCCGTACCCTATGAACGCATATACAGTAGTCGCGGATGACACGCATTGCCGATAGCCTTCTCGCATGGCTCATCCCGCGGCCTCGTGGGCTTGCTTTGCCGCTCTGTGCGCGCTCTCGCCCCTCGCGCAGGCGCAGGTTAGCGACGCCGATCTGCAAAGGCGTGCGAACGCGGTCCTCACTCTGATGGGATTTGCGCTGACGCCCGACGTCACCACCGGCTCGCTCTCCATTAGCGACCAGAGCGCGGGCAACCCGTACTTCCGCCAGGCCTCGCTGAGCGGCGGAGGAACACTGCCCGGCCATCGGCTCTACCTCGAGGGGACCCTGGCGTACGGTCGCTACGACCCGAGCTTTGCCACCGGCGAGAGCACGCCACCGATTCCCGTGCAATGGGACAGCCTGCTCGGCACGGGTGGGGTAGGCTGGGATTTCCCCATCGCCCACGAGCTAGTGGTCAGGCCGATCTTCAACGTTTCGCTTGGGCGCGTGGAAAGCGAGGCGGCGGCGGCGCCGGTCGCGTCGGCCGGTGCAAAAACTGCGATCGACTTCCTCGCGCACGGCCGACTCAATGCCGCGGGTGTCGGCGGCTCGCTGATGCTGGACTACGAGCGCTATCGGCCGGACAGCGAGATCGATGCCGAGCTTCGCTACAGCAGCATCCACCTGCAGAGCTTCCAGAGCTCGAGCGCAGTGCAGGGCCAGGCGCTGGCGCAGACCCTGTCGTTCTGGTCGCGCTATCGCGCGCCGACCAGGCTGAGCGCCTTCGATCGCCCCGTACGCTATGTGCTCGAGTACGCGCACACGCGTTTTCTCGGCGATCTCGAGGGCGCGCTCGGCTTCGAGTACGTGAACTCCTTCGGCGCCGGCCTCGAGCTCGATACGAGCGCGCGCGAGGTCTACGCCACCCGCCTGCGCCTCGTCGCGCGCTACAAGACCGGCAACAACGTCACGGGCTGGGCGGTCGGTCTCGCCGCGAGCTTCTAGTCTTCGGCGCGCACGACGAGCGCCTGCACCACGTCGGGCGAGAAGCCGCGGGCCTGAAGGAAGCGGGCGCGCCGCGCCTTCTCCTCGCGCGTGGTGGCCGGCGTGCGGTACTTGCGAGCGAGGATCGTCCTCGCCTTCTCCAGGTCTCCTGCGGAAGAGACGCGGTCCGCGACCGGCGCGGCAACGCCGTGCGCTTTCAGATCCTGGCGGATGCGTGCCGCGCCGTACTTGCGCGAGAGCCAGTGTGCGCGCGCTTCGGCGTAGCGCTCGTCCGAGAGCTGCTTCTTCTCGATCAGTTGCCGAAGGACCGCTTCGATAACCTCCGCGGACTCGGCGCGCGGCGCGAGCTTGCGGGCGAGCTCGGCGCGCGAGTGCTCCCGCCGCGCGAGGAGCCTGAGCGCCCGCGCCTTCAGCTCCGCGGGCGTGTCAGGCTTCTCCATCACTTTTCAGCGCGCTTGCGGGTCGGCAGATGCTCGACCTTCTTGTCGGCCGACGGCTCCTCGGCGCGATCGGCCGCGCCGATCGGCGCCGGCGCCGTGACGCCCGCCTTCTCGCGGATCTTTGTCTCGATCTCGCGCGCGAGCGCGGGGTTCTCCTTCAGGAACTCGCGCGCGTTGTCCTTGCCCTGGCCGAGGCGGTCGCTGTTGTACACGTACCAGGCGCCCGACTTCTCGAGGACGCCGAGGTTGACGCCGATCTCGAGCACCTCGCCTTCGCGCGAGATGCCTTCGCCGTACAGGATGTCGAACTCGGCCTGCTTGAAGGGCGGCGCCACCTTGTTCTTCACCACTTTGACCCGCGTCTCCGAGCCGACGACCTCGTCGCCCTTCTTGATCGAGCCGATGCGGCGGATGTCCATGCGCACCGACGCGTAGAACTTGAGCGCGTTGCCGCCGGTCGTGGTCTCGGGATTGCCGAACATGACGCCGATCTTCATGCGGATCTGGTTGATGAAGATGACGAGCGTGTTCGACTTGGCGATGGTGCCGGTCAGCTTGCGCAGCGCCTGGCTCATGAGCCGCGCCTGCAGGCCGACGTGCGCGTCGCCCATCTCGCCCTCCAGCTCGGCGCGCGGCGTGAGCGCGGCCACCGAATCGACCACCACCACGTCGACCGCGCCCGAGCGCACCAGCATCTCGGTGATCTCCAACGCTTGCTCGCCGTGATCCGGCTGCGACACCAGGAGGTCGTCGGTCTTGACGCCCA
>DASQYN010000263.1:0-2063 GCA_035639215.1 Burkholderiales bacterium | reverse complement strand
TTCAAGGCGGCCTCGAGGCGCTCCAGCTCTTCGGCGTCGCTTGCATAGTCATGCGCGGCCGCCGGGTAGGATTCTTCCGCCAATGCGCTCCCCCGTCGTTGCGCAGCTCGAATCTCGTTCTGTTTTAAACAAGCATCCTTGATGCACGTCAATCAAAGAGTGCGGGCGGATCACGGTAGCCTGTAACTGCATGCGCCTTTGGTCCGACTGAAACGGCAACCCATTCCTGCCATTGGCGTTTCAGCTTCGTTCAGGCTGCCGAGCTCTCGAAGGTTGCGAGATGTCGCAGCAAGGCGCAGACATCCAAGGATGAAGCAGGGGCCGATCGCGTCCGGATCAGCCGCCGATCCGCCAGGCGTCACCAAGCTCGCGCTGGTCGGCACGCTGATGGTCTTTTCAGCTTATACCCTCGCGCTTAGCATCGGCCACGGCGGACCGCTGCGCGACGCGGCGCCGGGTGCTCTCGCCAACACGATTCCCACGGTCGCGTTCGGCCTCGTCGCCTTCGCGCTGATCCGCGGGTGGTTGATCAAGCGGCCCCCCGCCGTGCAGGCCACGGGGCACGTGCTCTTGTGCGCCGCTTATACGGTGCTGAGCTATTGGCTGCTGATCGTGCTGCTGGGCGCGGCGAACGCCTTTTCGGTGATTCAGTTCAACGTCGAGCCGTTCCCCGTCCGCGCGTCCGTCTGGCAAATGCTCGAGAATGCGACGGTGTACGGAATAATCGCCGCGCTCGCCTATTGTGGGACTGGCCATCCGGAAGTGAGCCTGGTCCTGGCGGAGGCCGAGGGAGAGTCGCGTCCGGGCCTTTCCCGCTACTTCATCCGCATCGGCGACGAGATCCAGCCCATCGACGTGCAGTCGATCCTCAGCATTCGGGGCGCAGACGATTACGCCGAGGTCGCGACTCTGAACGGCAAGCACCTTGTTCGAATGACTCTCGCGGAGTTCGAGAAGTCCCTCGATCCGTCGCGCTTCATCCGCGTCCATCGCTCTCGTATCGTGAACGTCGACCGCATTGCTCGCGCGGAGCCCGCCGGCGGGGGCCGCCTGTTGCTGCACATGGAGGACGGGGAAGCGATCCCGGCGAGCCGGACCGGCTCACGCGTGCTGCGCGACCGAGTCATTTAGCGGGCGCTCCGGACGCGTTCACCGCCGCACATTGTCCGCTGGCCGATTTTCTCTCTCCAGCTGCGGCGGGGCCCTAGCCTTGACCCATGAACTGCAAACTCGTGTTGGGCGCGCTGCTCCTGATCGCGCCGCTTCCAGCCGTCGCGGCGCAGCCGCCGACGCTCGCCTACCAGCTGATCCCCACCTACGCTAAAGCGGCGGACGCGAAAGGGCTTGGAACGCTGATGCGGCTGCAGTTGGCGGCGGGCCGCTGGGAGGACGCAGAGGTATCCGCGCAACGCCTGGCGGAGCTCGAGCGCAGCACGCAGCCGGAACGCGCCTATGCAGTGATGCCGTGGCGCATCTATGCGCGGGGTCGGCGCTATCATGCTGAAGGCGAGGCCTGGCCTGACGCGCTCGGCCGCGCTTTCGCCGAGCTCTACGGAAGCCTGCCCGATCGTGAAGTCGCGCGGACGTACGGCTGGATGGGCGGCAACATGGACGCGCTTCGGCAGACGCTGGCGCAGGCGGAGAAGGCGTGCGCGGGCAAGGCGCTGGATCATTGCGAGGGCGCCGCCGACATCATTGCCGCGCGGCAGTCGGTGATCGAATATGACTATCTCCACCCAGCCATCGAGCCGCTGCTTCAGGCGGATACGGATCGGCGGTTCATCGTTGACGAGCACGTCACGATTCCGGCGCCCGACGGCGGAAGGATTGCGGCGATCCTCGTTCGGCCGCGCTCGAACGCGAAGGTCACCTCGCTGCTCGATTTCACCATCTATGCCAATCATTTCTTCGGGATCGCGGGGGCGGTCGAGATGGCCGGCAACGGCTATGCCGGGATGACCGCATACACGCGCGGGAAGGAATGGAGTCCCGGACCGGCGGTGCCGTACGAACATGACGGGGCCGATGCGGCGACCGTCATCGACTGGCTTGCCGTGCAGCCG
>DASQYN010000262.1:0-3007 GCA_035639215.1 Burkholderiales bacterium | reverse complement strand
CTCCTGCGGCAGGTGGCCGCAGCCCTCGAGCACGCGCAGCTCGGCGCCCGGCAGCAGCCGCTTCAGCTCGTGGCCGATGCCGACCGGCAGCACCCGGTCCTCGGCGCCCCACACCAGGCATACCGGCACGTCGACGCGATGCAGCCACTTGGCAAGATGCGGATCGTGCAGGCGCGGCTCCCAGGCGAGCCGCGCCGTGGTGTGCCGGTTCTTGAGCGCGATATCGAGCGCTTCCGGCGGCATCGGCTGCGCCAGCTTCTTGTCGGCGATGCGCTGATCGAAGACCAGCGCGCGGACCGCTTCTTCCGGGGAGAGCAGGAAGTTGTCGATCGGCTCGACCCCCGGCGCCGCCACGCCGGCGGGCGCGTTCAGCACCAGGCAACGCAGCCGCGAGGTATTGCGCACGGCCACTTCGAGCGCCATCCAGCCGCCCATCGACGCGCCGGCGAGCACCACCTTCTGCAACCCGAGACGCTCGAGGAAGTCGAGATAGAAATAGGCGACGTCGTGGATGTTCTCCAGCCACGCCGGCTCGTCGGACCTGCCGTAGCCGGGATGGTCGGGGACGAGGACGTCGAAACGTTCGGCGAGCCGCTCCATGAACGGCAGCACGGTCGAGACGCCCCCCGCGCCGTGCAGGAAGACGAGCGGCGCGCCCTTTCCCGACCGGCGGTAGTGAGTGCGGCAGCCGTGGATTTCGATGAAATGCTCAGTGAACACGGATTTTCTTTCCGGCCACGCCCGATTCAGCAATGACCGCGGGGATCTCGCCGAAGTTCATCGGCGCCATGACGTGCGCGCCGGCCACGCCGGGAATCTCGGCGAGCTCGCGCAGCACCTCCACGCAGATGCGCCGCCCCTCGGCTTTCGGATCGGCGGCCTTCTCGAGCCGCTCGATGAAGGCCTCAGGGATGATCGTGCCGAAGAGCTTCTCCTTCATCCAGCGCGCCGAGCGCGCCGAGGGAATCGGCGCCACGCCGATGAGAATGGGAATCCTGATCCCGGCGTCGAGCAACCTCGCCGCATAGCGGCGCGCGACGCCGGTATCCATGCAGAACTGGGTCTGGACGAAATCGGCGCCCGCCTCGAGCTTCGCCCGCAGCGCCTTCGGCTCCCAGCCTGCCGGCGGATCGACCGGCAGGTCGGCCGCGCCGAGCACCAGCGGAATCTTGCCATCGACCGGCGTTCCGGAGGGAAGCTTGCCCTGCGTGCGCATCGCGTTCGCCATGGCGAGCAGCCCGCGGCTGTCGACGTCGTAGACCGGCTTCGCTTCCGGCTGGTCGCCCTTCTTCGGATCGTCGCCGGCGAGCGCCAGAATGTTGCGGATGCCGAGCGACACGGCGCCGAGGATGTCGCCCTGCAGCGCCAGCCGGTTGCGGTCGCGGCAGGTCATCTGGAAGATCGGCTCGATGCCGCTCTGTACGAGGAAGTGCGCCGTGGCGAGGCTGGAGAGGTGGACCTTCGCGCCCGCGCCGTCGGTGACGTTGACCGCCGTGGCGAGCCCCTTGAGCGGCATCGCCCGGCGCAGGAATTCGGCAGGATCGGTCGATACCGGCGGCGTGATCTCGGCGGTGACGACGAACTGGCCGCTGCGCAGCCGGGCCTGCAGCTCGCTCGCGGCGCGACGCTCCTGACTCACAAGGACAGCCTCATGGGGCCGCCGATCTTATCATCGGCAAATGCCGGAATTGCCCGACGTCGAGGTGTATATCGAAAGCCTGCAGGCGCGCATTGCCGGCAGACGGCTGCTGCGCGTACGCGTGCTCAGCCCGTTTCTCCTGCGCACCGCGGTGCCGCCGCTGTCGAGCGCGGATGGCAAGCGCGTCGTCGGCGTGCAGCGGGTGGGCAAGCGCATCGTCCTGGGCCTCGAGGACGGTCCGTATCTCGTGCTGCACCTCATGATCGCCGGACGCCTGCGATGGCTGGAAGGAAAGGAAAAGCCGCCCGGGCGCATCACGCTCGCGCTCTTCGAGTTCGAGAACGGCGTCCTCGCCTTCACCGAGGCGGGCACCAAGCGTCGCGCTTCTCTGCACGTGCTGAACAGCCTGGAAAGCCTGGACCCGGGCGGCGCCGAGATATTCGGCATCGATGGGCACGAGTTTTCCCGGCGGTTGAAACGGGAAAACCATACGCTGAAGCGCGCCCTCACCGATCCGCGGCTCTTCGCCGGCATCGGCAACGCCTATTCGGACGAAATCCTGCACCGCGCGCGCTTGTCGCCGGTGGCCATGACTTCGCGTCTGGACGATGAAGAAGTGGCCCGGCTCTTCCGGGCGACCCGCGAGACGCTCGCCGAATGGACCGAGCGCCTGCGCCAGGAGGCGGCCGGCGGCTTTCCCGAGAAGGTCACGGCGTTTCGCGAAGGAATGGCGGTGCACGGCCGCTTCGGCAAGCCCTGCCCGGTCTGCGGCTCGCCGGTGCAGCGGATCGTCTTCGCGGAACACGAGACCAATTACTGCGCGCGCTGCCAAACGGGCGGGAAGATCCTGGCCGATCGCGCCTTGTCTCGATTGTTGAAGAAAAGCTGGCCCCGGACGCTCGAGGAGCTCGAATGACGGCGGGCTTTCTTTTCCACGGTCCGCTCGCCGACTTCCTGCCGCGCGAGCGGCGCGGAACGCGCTTCGATTACGAGTGCGCGCGGGCGGCGAGCTTCAAGAACGCCATCGAGGCGCTCGGCGTGCCGCATACCGAAGTGGGCAGGCTGGTGGTGAACGGCGAGCCCGCGACGCTGCAGCGGACGGTTCGCGAAGGCGACACGGTGGAGGTTTTCCCGCCGGAAACGAATTGCGACCCCGACCCCCAATTCCTCGCCGATGCGCATCTCGGCGGGCTGGCGCGTTTCCTGCGCATGCTCGGCTTCGACACGCTGCACGAGCCGGGGCTGCACGATCAGGAGATCCGCCGCATCGCGAGTGACGAGCGGCGCATCGTGTTAACGCGCGATCGGGAGCTTCTCAAGTGCCGCGAGATCGCGCGCGGCTGCTACGTGCATGCGCTGCGCGTCGAG